>JASLML010000025.1 GCA_030746535.1 Fidelibacterota bacterium | reverse complement strand
CTTCCAGGCGCTTTAGTGCAATTCCCGGAATCATGCCGACGTCAACAGCATGGGCGCCGACATTCATCGCTGCGCCAAAATGAGAGATCAGCGCTGAGCGGTGTCTGCGTTTTGAATTAACAAGAACCAGGATATTGTCCGGCGGCAAACCGCGAAGGGACGTTGGCCGCACAAATGCAGCTCCGTCACCCGTAAGCGGTGTCGCATTGAAGGACGGCACCTGGTTTTTAAGTGTTTCCGTAAAATCACCATTTCCCTGGCGGCGAAGAGTCATATCATCGAAGCCGTCAATTGGGGTTGGTGATTTCATTGCCGTACGGCCCGCTGCACGCGAACCCGTGACCATTACTCCGCCCATCGCAATTGCTTCTGCGGCGAGTTCAAAGTTAACGGTTACTGCAGCATCACCGACATGAACAGCCTGACTTGCAGATTCATGACCAATGTATGAAGCCGTAATGGTATAGGAACCAAACGGTACATTGGATATGCTGTAAGAGCCATTCGCGTCGGAAGCTGTTCCAAGAGATGTTCCATCCAAGACAACATTGGCTCCGGCCAGGCCGTTACCGTCTATGTCTGTGATAGTCCCAGAAACCGAACCGGACTGGGCCCAGAGACTGGTTAACATCCCAAGGAAAGCAAAAAAGCAGGTTAGCTTTTTCATGGTGTATCTCCTTGGTTAGTTATGGAATGTTTCTGGTATGTGGTTATTATACCTCATTCAGGAGAACATAGAATCGTGTTTATAAATCAGCAAGAAATTAATTTCTTACCTAATCTACAACATTTTTTTGGAGGTAATTGCCAGATTACCCTTTAGAAAAGGACAAGATTATAGTGTTTATATGATTTATCAGCTGTAAGTGCTGATTTTGGCCTGCAATGCCTCGGTCAGGCCATCCAAGCCAATGCGGTCCTGTTTCTGCGTGTCCCTTTCGCGCACTGTTACGGTGTTATCTTCCGCTGTTTGGTGGTCAACCGTTATGCCGAACGGTGTTCCCATTTCGTCCTGGCGGTAATAGCGCTTGCCGATGGATCCCTGCTGGTCGTAGAGCACTTTGAAGTGAGGTTTTAGCTCATCCACAATTTTTCTGGCAATGTCCGGGAGCCCGTCTTTTTTAACAAGAGGACAGACCACTGCTTTTACCGGAGCTAGGGAAGGGTGGAGTTTTAGCACAACACGATTGTTTTCCGAATCTTCCCAGTATGCATCCGAAAGTACAGCCAAGAGCATCCTGTTCAATCCGGCAGACGTTTCGATGATATACGGGAAATATTTCTCATTCGCTTCCTGATCAAATATCTGCATATTTTTTCCGGAATATTCCTGATGCTGCTTCAAATCGAAATCGGTACGGTTGTGGATGCCTTCTATTTCTGACCAACCAAATGGGAATTCATATTCGATATCCCATGCCTCTTTTGCGTAATGCGCCAATTCGCCTTCACCATGGCCATGGTATCTCAGCTTGGATGAATCGATACCAAGCATGTCCGAATAAAAATTGAGTCTTTCTTCTTTCCACGAGTTTAATGAATCTTCATCATTCCCGGGTTTTACAAAATACTGCATTTCCATTTGTTCGAATTCTCTTGTTCTAAAAATGAAATTCCTTGCCACAATCTCATTTCGGAAAGCTTTTCCAATTTGTGCAATTCCAAACGGGATCTTTAAACGCATGGCGCCTTGTACCAAAAGGTAATTCACATAGATTCCCTGCGCTGTCTCCGGTCGCAAATACGCTGCCGCAGCATCATCTTCCACAGGACCGACATGAGTTTTGAACATGAGATTGAATTGCCTCGGATCCGTTAATTCTCCGGCGTTTCCGCAGGATGGGCACTGTATATTTTTCCAAACAGCATCTTCAGGATTTTCCTCGACTAATTCATCCGCACGGTAACGCGCTTTGCAGTGTTTGCAGTCAACCAGCGGATCGTTAAAGGCGCCAACATGTCCGGACGCTTCCCAGATTTTCGGATGCATTAAAATTCCGCTGTCAAGCCCGACAATATTTTCATGTAGCTGTGTCATGGATTTCATCCATCGTTGAGAGATTGCATCCTTGAGAGCTGTCCCAAGCGGACCGTAATCATACACTGCACCGAATCCGCCGTAAATTTCTGAACTCTGAAAAATGAATCCACGGCGCTTGCAAAGCGAAACGATTTTATCTAAGGATGTTTCCTTCACTTTTGGTTAGTCCAGTTCTGCCAGCTCTTTTTCAATTTCATCTTCATACGGAATACCATTGTCTATTTTATCTGAATCGGATTGTGCCGGTTTTTGTGATTTTGAGCGTTGTTTCATGGTCAAACCTATGACAGAAATCGCTGCGATTCCAAGCGCTGCCGGCATAATCCACGCAAGAAGATTAAATCCGGAAGCAGTAGGAATAGCCAGAATTTTTTCACCGTATCCGTAGCGTATCCTTCCATCAGACAAAACAATTCGTTTTTTGTTTACAAAATAATCCAGAATAGATTCTTTGGTTTGCCCTTCCGAAACCAGTGATTTGATTTCTTCTTCCATTTCGGCATTGCCGTGATCGTACACGGTCCCGCTCCAGCAGCAGGGAGCCATAAGGCTTTTTTCTATGTCAAGGATGAAAGCGTCTGTTTGTGCTGTGAGTGCGGTAGTAAAAAGAGAAAAAATTACGGCTGCTTTCTTCACGATTTTTTTCGTTTTCGCCGTCTTTTTTTCGGAGGATTCTTTCGGCGGTTATCGATTAATTCAACCGCCTGTTCCAAGCTTATATCATTGGGCTCGGTGTCTTTGGGAAGCGCTGCATTTACTTTTCCGTCCGAAATGAAGGGACCGTATCTGCCTGATTTTACGGTCAATTCTTCTCCAGTTTTCGGATGGTTTCCCAAAGTTTTTAATGCTTCGGATCGTCTGGACTGCGCTGCCTGCGCCAGCAGTTCTACTGCACGATCCAGAGTGATGTCGAGGGGTGTATCCGAATCTTTGAGGCTCCGCGTTTTTTTATCCATCCTGAGATACGGGCCATATCGGCCGTAGTCTGCAGTAATGTCTTCTCCAGTTTCCGGATGGGTCCCGATTGTTCTCGGCAGATTCAAAAGCGCAAGAGCTGTTCCCAAATCAATGGAATTCGGATCGATATGTTTCGGGATGCTTTTCCTGTCGGTTGATTCACCGCGCTGCACATAGGGTCCGTACGGGCCTACCTTACTAAGAATATCCTCGCCGGATTCCGGATCTTTCCCGACAATGACTGGTTCACCGCTTTGCGCAAGCAGTTCCATCGCCTTATTAATGGTAATGTCTCCCAAAGCAAGATCTACCGGAATGTTTCGGCGCTCTTCTCCCTGCTGCACATATGGTCCGAATTTTCCGATGCGAATGATGAGTTCCTCGTCTTCCGATCCATTCAGCGGCACGATGCATGCTTTTGGAATATCCACCGGATCGTCCAGCATTCCCTGGAGGCCGGCATCTTCATCGCTCCCGAAATAAAAATCATTCATAAACGGCAGAGCCTGCAGCTCACCCCGGGCGATGGAATCTAAATCAGCTTCCATTTGGGCTGTGAACCTTGCACTTACCAAATGCTCAAAATGGTTTTCTAAAAGCTGTGTTACGGCAACGCCTAAAAAAGTCGGCACTAGCGCTCCTCTGGTTTTAGAAACGTATTCGCGGAAAAGGATGGTGTCTATGATATTCGCGAATGTGGAAGGTCTCCCGATACCATCAGCTTCAAGTTCCTTTACGAGAGATGCTTCAGTGAAGCGTGCGGGAGGTTTGGTATTGTGCTCTTTCGCTTCGAGAGAGCTGCATTCGAGCAAATCACCAGTTTTCAGATCAGGCAGAACAGACTCGCGGTCTGCCAGCTCTTTCGAAGGATCGTCGCGTCCCTCAACATAAATTTTCATATAACCCGGGAAAAGTATTACTCTTCCGTTTGCCCGAAATGAAGAGGATTGGTTTTTGACGATTACCGTTGTTTGCTTCAATTTTGCCGGCGCCATCTGGGAGGCAATCGTGCGTTTCCAAATAAGGTCATATAGCTTTCCGGCGTCTTCTCCGAGACTCTGCTTTGCGCTTTCCACGGAAGCAAAGGATGCGCCGGCAGGGCGGATGGCTTCGTGGGCCTCCTGTGCGTTCACAACCTTGGTTTTATAAATATTTGGCTTAGCTGAAGCGTATTCGGATCCAAACGTGTTTTTGATGTACTCCCGCGAAGCTGTCAATGCTTCATCAGATAAATGCGTGGAATCCGTCCTCATATATGTAATGAATCCATTTTCGTACAATGTCTGCGCTGTGCGCATAGTTCGGCGTGCAGGAAAATTTAATTTTCTTGCGGCTTCCTGCTGGATGGTGCTCGTGGTAAACGGCGGCTTGGGATTGGATGTGCGCGGTTTTTCAACAATATCTGCAACTGTCCATGGCCCCGGCTTTAATTCTTCGGTAAGCGATTCAGCCTGCGCTTTGTTCAGCAATAAGCCGTCTGTATGTTTTAGTTCGCCAGTGGCGCTGTCAAAATCCTTCCCGGTGATGAGGGTTTGTTCATTCACAGAATGAAGATTTGCCGGAAAATTTTCTGATTCACCGGAGGATAATTCTGCTTTTAATCCATAATATGCCGAGGAAATATGCTTAGCTCTCAATCGTTCGCGGTTCACCAAAATACGAAGTGCAGCGGACTGCACACGGCCGGCAGAGAGTGCTTTATTGACGAAAGTCATATTTTTTTGGAGGGTATTCCACAGCACTCGCGAAACTTTGTAACCGACAAGCCTATCTATAATCCTGCGGGTTTTTCGAGCTTCCACAAGATTGAAGTCAATCTCGCCCGGCTCGGACATACCTTCATCAATCCCTGCTTTTGTAATTTCCGTGAACTGCACGCGTTCAATGTCTGATTCGCTGATTTCTTCAGCAATATGCTTTGCAATTGCTTCTCCCTCGCGGTCGGGGTCGGTTGCTATAATAATTTTTTCTGCGGATTTCGCGAGTTTTTTCAACTCCCGGAAAAACTGTTTCTTATCATCAAGGATATCTTCTTCAATGGCAAAGTCTTGATCAACATCAACACCGAGCGATTTTTTGGGAAGGTCCTTAACATGTCCAACGCAGGAAATGATCTCAAACTCATCCCCAAGAAATTTCGAGAGAGTTTTCACCTTTGTGGGTGATTCAACAATTAGTATGTATTTACTGCTCATGTCTTTTCATTAATAAAGCTGCTGAAAATAGGGTTTTCTTCGCGCGTGTATTTTAATGTAGAAAAGAAAAATTATATTTGCAAAGCGGCAAGATGCTCCGGCAGTTTGTCAAAACTGACCGATGATTGATCTCCCGAAGCCAGGTTTTTCACCTGCGCTTTTTTCGCTTCAATTTCGGTCTCTCCTACAATGACCGCAATTCCGGCACCGATTCGGTTTGCCTCCCGAAGTTGTGCTTTCATACTGCGCCTTAGAGGATCAAAATCCGATTGAACACCAGCCTGTCTGGATGCCTGAAGAAGCCGAATAACAGTTTCACGTACTTCATCATTTTGAGCTATAAAGTAAACTTGAGTTCCATTCTGTGAATCCGGCGATCCTTTTGCTTCAAGGCAAAGTAAAATACGTTCTATGCCAGCGGCAAATCCAATAGCAGGTGTGGAAGGTCCGCCCAAGGTTTCAACAAGTCCGTCGTATCTTCCGCCGCCGCATACAGCATCCTGAGCTCCAAGCGCAGGAGAGGTGATTTCAAATGTGGTGCGGGTGTAATAATCGAGCCCGCGCACCAGCGCAGAGTCAAGCTCATACGGAATACTGCATTGTTTGAGCAAATCGCACACTTCTGAAAAATGATTCTTATCCTCATCATGTAAATAATCTGATATTTCCGGTGCGTTTTGAAGCAGCTTCTGCTCATCAGGAATTTTTGTGTCGAGAATTCTAAGCGGATTCGTTTCAAAACGCTTTTGACTGGTTTCCGAAAGATCGCTGACATGCGGAGTAAGAAAATCTCGCAGAGCATCACGATAATTTTTTCTGCTATCCGCTTCTCCGATGGAATTGAGTTTAAGCGTAAGGTCATCGAGGCCGAGACTTATTAATGATTCGAACGCAAGTGCAATAACTTCCGCATCCATTTCCGGATGAGGCGAACCGATAGCCTCCACGCCGTACTGGTGAAATTGGCGAAATCGTCCGGCCTGCGGACGTTCTTGCCGAAATGCACTGTCGATGTAATACAGTTTGGTAAGAGGTGATTTTTTGGCCAGACTGTGCTGAATGTAGGAACGGATGACCGGTGCGGTGATTTCGGGCTTCAGGGTAAGGCTTGTGCCGCCTTTATCATCGAAAGTGTACATCTCCTTAGATACAATATCAGATGTTTCTCCAACGCCCCGCGCAAATAATTCTGATTTTTCAAAAACCGGAGTGCGGATTTCACCATATCCGTACACATCCATGATGTCCCGAAGCGAAGCTTCTGCAGACTGCCATCTTCCGGCTTCATCAGGAAGAATATCGTGCGTTCCTTTCGGTGACTGAATTTTATCCGCCATTATCCCGATACCGTCTTCAATATAGATTCCGCTTCATCTCTGAATTTTTCCGGTACGAATATTTTAACCACTCCGGCGGATGATTCGCTTGTTGAAATGGAAAATGCAGATGCCATGAAATCTGATTTCAAATAAAATGGAATACCTTGGGTTTCGAGCATTTCTGTCGCCATGTCAGCATATACTTTTCCGGGGAGTTCGCCTGCTTTAACCCAAGTGGTTTGTTGATCAGTCTGAGTAGCCATAACTTGAAAAATTCGAGTAAGAATTTGCACCGAACAGGGCAGAGAATAAACCCTGAATTATACTTTACCAGTTTGGCTGTGATCGGTATCGTCCGCCTCTTTGTTCCACTTTGAGATCTTTTAATGTCGGTGACTTTACATTGAGTTTCAGATAGAATCCCGATCCGTATCCGGACGGCGTCCACGTGATCGACATATTCCAACAGTGGAGGTCGCGGTTCAGCGAAAAATTGTGGCTTACCAATTCGCGCTTGAGCATATCGAAACGTGCATTGTACTGAACATGCCAGTTCTTTGTCAGCTTGAGGCTTGAATTGGTGGAGACCCAAAATGTTTCGCGTGTTACTTGCGGATTGGACCTGTTTTGGGAATAGCTGAGGCTCAGCGTTGTGCTCCACAGGTTTCCGCCGATTGGTTTTCCTCCAAAGTCCGGTGTTCCTGCATCAAGGCGGACCTGCGAAGTGTTTGTGTCAGCTTCCGCTTCTTCTTCTAATTTGGCTGCAAATCTTTTTCCGGAAAATTTAAATCCTGTAGACAGGCTCATATTCATAAGGCGGGGATTGGGTATGCCGCTTTCCGTCACGCGGTATTCGTCAATTCGGGAGCCAGTTTGCGGATCAAATTCGTAGAAATCGTGGGTCATGGAAAGGTCAAGATTAAGCTTTCCGGCAATATTTGTCCGCACCGATGATCTGAGCTGCGACAGTTTGAAAGATTCCGCCACAAAATTGTATCCGGTCTGCATACGCCACGTAAACAGGTTAACCTTTCGTTCCTTTTCACCGCCCCGAACCTTTGCCTGGAACGAATTATTCAATGAAATATTCATAGATTGCCGTTCGCCCGATGGCGTGCCGCCGGCCAAGGTACCGGAAAAGCGGTCAATGGTCTGGCTCAGCGAATCCTGGGTAATCGTTTCGAAATAGCCGAGGTCTGTTCCGAAAAGCGGTTTTGAGAAATCAGGGGTATAGGAGTAACCAATCGAAGGCGACATTACATGCCGGATGGAGCGCAGCGATCCGATCCCAATCGGAAACATGCCGTACAACTGAGTCGATACGCTTACACCCATCGATCCGGTCGTTCGCTGGGCAAAGCCGCTAATTTCATCCTTAATGAATGTACCGCTGGTATCAAAATGGCCGCTGAACGATTTGTTCACCCATACGGATCTCAGGTTCATGCTGGGATTTACGGTAATGTATTTGAATACCTTTTGCGGAGCGTTGATTCCCATACTGTGGTTGGTGACGTAATCATTGAAAGTATTCACAACTCCGGCACTGTCGGAATCTGTGATCCAGCGGTAGTCCGTAGTGGAATCATCAATTGCGTAGGCTTCGCTTTCGTAGTAAGTGCGCAGTTTGTTATTGAAATTGGCTGAATAGTTGTAACCAATATTGTGGTACCATTTTTGTTTGCCGCCCCGCTGTTTGAACAATTTTCTCTGACCATGGCGGAACGAAATCTTGGGGAAAGTACTGGAGGCGATGTCCAGCTCCGTTCCACTGCGCACAGGATTCGAATAAAAAACAGAAGATGGATCAATTTTCTGGTCTACCATTAAATCGGTGCTGGAAGACATATTAATACTGATGGAATTGTTGGACTTTCGCCAGCGCTTGGTGTAGGTAGCGTTGGAGCGGGCCTGCTGGCTAAGCCGTTTGACAGGGTCAATTCCGGTGATGCGGTTGTATTCTCCGTTGCTGTAATAGCTTGCATTGACGCGCAGTGTTTGGTCGTTTCTAAGCACCTGGTTGTGATTCCAGCTGACCACATAATCGCTTTGCCGGTTGTTCAGCAATTGCGTGATGTCGCGCTCACTTTGGCCCAGTCCGGAAGGGAAATTCTGCCTGTTTTCCAGATTCAGGTTTCCGCTGAATCCATACCGTTTGCGATAAGCGTTATTCAGCCGCATGGTAATTCCCTGTCGGTCGGCAAAGCTCATCGTGAATTTTGAATCCCAGTAATCATTAGGCGCCCAGTAATATCCGAGTCCATCAAGATACTGTCCGCGCGCGCTGCTTTCGCCGTAGCCCGGCATGATCCATCCGGAGTGCCGGTTCCCACGCTGATGCGGAAACACACCGAAGGGCAGCCCCATGATAGGAATTCCGGAAATGTACAGGACGATAGGCCGTGCCACCACTTTATCTTCCGATATCATCTTCATCCGGGAACTTTCAAAATGGAAGTGAGGAATCGGAAGATCGCAAGTCGAGTAAATGCTGTTGTTGATGAAAAAATTATCATCTTCGCGGTTGCGGATTTCTTTCCCCTGATAATATCCGTCTTCAATTTGGGTTCTTCCTTCAACCACCTTTCCTCTTCTGGATTCAAGATTGTACAGCAGCGTGTCACCTTCCATTGGATCTCTGCCGGCTTCTGTTAAGGTTGGCTTCAGATAGATTGCTGAAGTATCGGAAAGGCCGGAAGGAAGTGCCCGAAGCAGATTCGAAGGCCAAAGAACGTTTACATATCCGGACGTTAAATGCACATCGGTATAATCAATATTTGCGTTTCCATGAAGGTCCGTTTCCTCTTCGGGAATTTTATAGTCAATGACATCGGATGTGTATTCCACCGGCGCTTCAATATTCGTTGCCACTGTATCAGGCGTGTAGGTTCCTCGCGCGCCACCCGATATCAAGATCCGATGCAGTTCACCTTCTTTAAATTTCATCCAGACCGTATCACCAGATGCGAGATTTTTTCCCTGAAAGACCGAATCCTCAAAAATATGATACAGCGTTGTTGCCATCCCTTCCAGCCGCATGGAGTCAAGCGATCCATCTACAAAATATGCTTTCAGGCTACGGCTCGTCATATCATCGGAATACTGCGCAAACTCTCTCTTAGCAGAAACGGTATCTTCCGGTTCTTTGGAAACCTCACGGTAGCCGTTCGTTTCGTAAACAGCATGCGCCTGCTCTGGAATAAAAACAAATTCAAGCTCACCTTCTTTATAATGCAGAGAAATTTCCTTCCCGGAAATGGTTTGCCCTTTTTGAACAACCTTCGGTTTAATCTTAAGAAGCGTTTTTTCCTCATCCTTATTGTAGTGCGCAACCCCGCAAGTGGCGGTTCGAAGGCTGTCCTGAATAACAACATTTTGGTGTGCGGAATAGGAGACACCTTCGGATGAACGGGATTCCACATACGCGATTTTTTCGGCGGTAATGGTTTGGCCTTCCTGAATCAGAGTAACGTCGCCCATCGCCGAGCCGCTGTCGCTTTCGGAGAAATAAAGCAGAGTGTCGGACGTTAAATCGTAAGCATCGGTCCATGCGTGTGCACGGCCGTAACCGGTGAGAATATCATCCGGAGAATTGATATGAAGCGAGTCGCAGGTCAGTGTCTGATCATCACGGGTTACACGTACAGAACCCACCAGCATTCCGAGGCCTTTTTTCTGGCGGTAGCGCGCGCGGTCGCAAAAGAGGGTCATGTCCTTTTTCTGAAAAACGACGTTGCCCGTCAAAAATTGTACCGCCTCGCCGTTAATTGTTCTGTTCTCCAATACATCGGCTCGCTTCAGGCGCAGACGTTCATCCTGAGCAGAAATACATCCTGCAAGGATGCAAATGGTGAGAAGCTTTTTGGTCATCAATGTGGTTGGTTAATGCGGAACCACTGCCGGTAGTTCCTGATTGGTGATAGCCATTGGTTTGTCCTTTGGATGCTTGCGATGAATTTACGGGTAATTCTATCAGTCTTCCTGCGTAAACTCACTGCCTTTATTGGAGTACAAAATGCATACATTCAGCAAAATAATGCTTCCCGTTTTGATGCTGCTTGCATCAGGGTGCGGCAGCCAGAAAGTGATAACCATGGAAAACGGACTTGTAATTGAAGATATCATTGTTGGGGAAGGCACGGAAGCCGAGCGGCATAGCATTGTTAGCGTGAATTATACAGGGCGCTTGGAGAATGGAACAATATTTGATTCGTCCCTGAAACCCGGAGGCAGGCCATTGCGGTTTACGCTTGGCGCTCGCCAAGTTATTGCAGGATGGGATCAGGGATTGCTGGGAATGAAAATAGGAGGAAAACGAAAATTGACCATTCCGCCGGAATTGGGATACGGCAGCCAAAACATGGGGCCGATTCCGGCAAATTCCACTTTGATCTTTGATGTGGAACTATTGGAAGTGGAGTAGAGCCACTGAGCGGGATCGAACCGCTGACCTACGCATTACGAATGCGTTGCTCTACCAGCTGAGCTACAGTGGCAAAATGGCTGGCGAAATTAGAATATTCGTTCTTAGAAAACCAAGTTCCCTTACTCGGGATTCCTGTAATATTTAGCTGTCCGCCAGGCTCCGTAAATTTCGCCTCCGTAAAATACAGCTGCGGCAGAAGCATAGAACATAAATCCAAATGAACCGGTGTTATCCCGCATCCGGTAGGCGGAAGCGGCCGGCATAGAAAACATGATCAATCCAAATATGCCGTCCCATGTTCTGCCGGCATAGATGCGCCCGCTGCCGGGAAGCAGCGCCGAAAGAACAGCAGCAAGCAAAGGAGATTTATCGGTATCTGCGGCTGAAAGATTTACCGGATCCTTGATCCTAAAATCAGCGGTCAAAAAATCTTGGCTGCCTTGGGCATGATAATCAAACGCCGCGGGATTGCAGCGCGTAATTCTGTCGGCTGCCATCAGAGTCCCGACACCAATGCCATGATTAGCAATTGATATTGCCCCATAATTGCTACAGCTTGGATAATACTGGCAATTAAGGCCGCCGGTGCTGTACGATATTCGCTGCCAACCGGCGATCGGCAGAATGAATGCTTTGCGCGCCAGTGAAACGGAAGGTTTCGATAAAAGGGTGTCTGCGGGGTACGTTTTTTCTTCCTGAGCCTGCAGAACGATCAGCGGCAGCAGGCTAAATAGAACAGATATTTTGGTTCTTGGCTTCATCAGCAGGATTTGAAATTTAACTTGAATCCTACTCAGAGAAACGTCAATTTATCTTCCGTTATGCACAGACACTATCAGACGATATTGCTTTTCATTGCTCTTTCGGCGGTGAGTCTAAAAGCGCAGACGCAAACGCTTTACATTCTCCATACAAATAATACCAACGGTGCACTTGAAAACTGCTATTGCCCAGATAATCCGTACGGATCTGTGGAAAAGCGCGTTCCATTCGTGAATGATTTCATTAAAGAATATCCCAACACATTGTTGTTTGATTCGGGTGACTTTTTTCCGGTCAGTCCGCGTCCGTATTTGGACAGCCTTGTCTGCGTTGCGTACAGCGAACTGCATTACGATGCTGTTCTTTTGGGAGATCAGGAATTGTCCCGCGAACCGGATGTGCTGAATACATTGCTGCCAATAATTAATGCACCATTCATTGGCACAAATGTAACCGCTCCGTCCATTGATGGAATGGTAAAACATTTAAGGCTTGAAAAGGGAGGGCTCTCTGTACTTGTCCTTGGCATCATTGATCCAAATGTTTTTAAGTATTATCCCGATCCGGTACGGAACCGCATGGATATTTCAGATCCTGTTTCATCTGTGAAGTCGGCAATTTCTGACCACAGACAGAATGGTGATATTGTAGTGATTCTGAGTCATCAGGGAGAAGCAAAAGACAGAGAACTTGTAAATTTGGTAAAAGGCATTGATGTGGTGATTGGTTCTCACAGCCAGTCGATCTTAGCGAATTCCTGGTCATCGGGAGGCCCGATCGTGGCTCAGGCAGGAAAGGAAGGATACTACGTCGGCGTGATCGTTCTGAAAAAAGATTCGGATGGAAATCTTTCCCATTCGGGATATTCCCGGACAATGTCCCAGCCGATGCCGGATTCAGAACGCATTATGGAACTAATCCATGAATATGAGGAAAAAACCGGACACATTAACCGCAACAAACAAAAATACATGAATAAGCAATGATCGAAAATCTTGTAAATCTGTTCTCCGAAAATCCCGCATATCTCGGCATTGCGGTGGTTCTTGCCGCCGTCATTTTGTTCGGCGTTATAAAAAAGCTGGTCAAGCTGGCGCTGGTGGTTGCAGCAGTGCTGGTGATTTATGTTGCCTATCTTGCCTGGAGCGGTGAGGATGTTTCAGATTCGCTTAAAGATCTGGGAGAAAAAAGCAGCGAAATAATTGAGAGCGGTAAGGAAAAAGTAGGAGAATATTTAGAGGAAAAATCCGAACAAGCAGTGGATGATATCCTTGATAAATAGGATTATTTGATGGCATCCCGCAGGCGTCCGGTCAGCAGTTTGACGATGCCCTGCATGATATCCATATTTCCGCTCATAATTTCGTAAAACGCATCTCCTGAAATTTTCAGCAGTATAACATTTTCTTCTACTGTTGCGTCCGCCGACCGGGGCTCCTGATCCAGCAGTGCCATTTCACCGAGGCATTCGCCTTTTCCCAGAATCGCAATTTGCTGATCGCCAACGTGGATCTTCACCGTTCCATTCATCACGATAAACATGGAATCTCCAAATTCTCCGGCTTTGAAAATAGATTCGCCTGCATCGTAATGAATCTCTTCTGCAATCTGGGAAATTCGGGATAAGTCCTCACCGGGTATAGATTTGAAGAGGTTTACGCTTTTTAGCAGGATGGTTTTTTCAATCGTGGAATACATGGGCAGTGCCTCCTTTTCCAATACAAATGATTCCGGCACCTCTCCGGAAAAATTCTGTGAGTTTTGATGCAGATGATTTGAAACAATTTCCTGAATCAGCGGAGTTGGTTCTATCTTTGTCCAATCAATGTTCGCCGACGCAGAGGGTTCTTCCGATGTCAATAGAGAATCGAGGAATAACGCCGCAGTCCATTCGTGGCCTGAGTGAATACCTGTTTGGATCAGTGTCATTCTATCGGATTCTATTTCAGGAAAGAATTTTTTACCTAAAGCAACACGGTCGTTCAAATCCATGGGCTCAACCAGCGGATTTATGATTTCCTGTTCCTCTTTGGTCAAAATTTGCTCCAGTAGCTCCAGCACAAATCCAACCCTTCCGGTATCATTGGATTGGAGCGTATGCACATAGGTTTCTATCCGCGTGTCCGGGCGGTCCAGCACACCCAGTTTCAGCATCACTGGTATGAGCAGATTCATCCTGTGGTTCAGGTGATCCTCAAGAATGGAATTCCCATCCTTTTTGAACTCCAGCATTGCTGCGTGATATTGAAAGGCAGATTTAGCAATGAATCTTGTTTCATCATCCAGCTCACTTAGCAGCGAATCGGACAGCGGAATCTGTCGGCCGATGGTTAAAAGAGCATCAACACATTCGCGGTACATCCGCGGGTTTTCTCTATCCATCATTTCTTGAACGATCATTGCACTGCCGGGAGTTGGATATGTTTTCAATGTATTCAAAATCGCGAATTGCAATTCAGGATCAGTAGATTCTGATCGCGCTTCCTGCGCCAATGCGCTGACAGCATCGGATTCTGGAAACTGGCGGAGTGCGTTGCGGGCACGGTAAACTGTTTTGGAATCTTTCATGTTGTGAATGATTCCCGGGAAAAGCGCCGGATTTTCTCCGGATTGAATAAGATCCAAAGCTGCCGCACGTACATCAGCAGATTCGTGCGTGAGCAATCCTGACAGCTGCTTTCCGGAAATTAAGTCGGGTGTTTGTTTCAGACTTTCGAGTGCAAGTTTTGTGGTGTAAGGATCCGGATCATCAATGTGCGCCTGGATAACAGCAAGCGCTTCGGAAGTTTGGCCAGATCCGATGGTTAAAATTGCTGCTGCTGCGGAGGCGCTCGTTTCAGGATCGTCACTATTTAGATTTGTTTCGAATTCCGGAATCAAATCTGTAAGGTTCCTGTGCGCAGCAGTAACTGCGGCTGTATTGGATACAGGTCCACGATCTCGAAATGCCTGAATGATGTCTTCATTCGGGAGGACTGATTCATCATCAATCGTGAGTGAAAGAACGGCTTTCTGCACTTCCGGTTTGCCGGAACGAAACATAGTTTGGACGGTGTTCTTCCACGGTGAGAGCGGTATATCCTGAATGAGTTCAAGCACAAAAAGCTGCTGGTTGCTGTCTTCGGTATCCAGCGCCTTTTCAATAGTTTCCACAAGCGCTGCATCAGTTGCATCCAGATGAATTTCATCAAAATTCAGCTGACGTTTTTCAACAGCTTCCTGAAGAGATGTGACATATTGTTTTTTTAATCTGAGTGATGTCCAAATCCATGCGGTAAGAGCAAGAACGGAAATAACACTTAGAAATTGCAGCGGAATATATTTAGTCAGGATAAAGGTGATGAGTCCACCGATGCCAATCATGATGGAGGTAATGGTTCCGGTAACCAGCGGTCGGCCGATCTTTTTTCGATGAGGCGGAACCGGAAGCCACAGAATTTCCCAAACAGATTGATTGATCGTGAATTTGATCGTTTGATCTGAAAATTTGGCAAGCGTCGCCGCCCAAAGAACTGGTGTTATAAGAATTGCCGCTGCGCCGAACATCAATGTAATCGGAAGGATCAGAAGGCCGATCAACATCCCGAACCGCGTTAGAATTACACTGGTTAATCCGAACTGGATGATGAGCATAACAAAACCGGCGGCGGCGAAAAAGGAACCAAAAAAGCTTGCCAGCGCAGCCTCATCGGTTAAGGATGTACTGGCGATCATTTTGAATTGATAATCCACTAAAAGCGAAACAACGGACGATAAGCCGATAACGATAGCTATAGATTTTAAATAAGGATTAAACACTTTTTTCTTTTTTGACTGTGCTTCCGTCCCGATTTGTTTTTGACCTGATTTTTGACGGTAACTCATTGCTGCGGGCACCAGAAGAATAATGAGACCAAGCAATGATGCAACAACAAATAAGAGTTCATCGGTTCCGAAATTTGCGATAAACGGCTTCAGGCTCATTCCTGCCACCATCGGCGCCAGCGATCCCCCTCCTCCGATAACGCCGAATAACCGCTTTGCTTCCCGCGGCCCGAAAGATTGCCCAGCTATGGTCCAGAATTGAATGAGAGGAATCGTGCACACAACATCCATCCAGACAAAAAGAATAGGTATAATGATTCCCTCCAAGGTGAACTGCATGAGTACCAGGCTAACTATAAACAAAATCAGACAGGAAACGACAAGTGTAGGAAGATTGATTTTTTTGCTGATTTTATTGTAGAATGTTATAATAACTGTCATTACAACTGCTGTAACAACAAACATGATGGGAAGCAATTCCCGGTTATACCGGCTTAGGAAATACGTATCGCGGCTCGTTTTCCCGATAATGACAACGCAGACAAGGAGGAAAAAATAAGAAAACAGCGTTAAAACCTTACGACCTTCACCCTCGCGGATGTTCAGCATTTTCATGAGGAAATTCATAGACGGGTCCGGCGTGCTGTTTTCATTTTTCCCAGACTAAATTGTGTAATCAAATCCGGGGTCACTGAAAAAATCAAATAGTGCAATTCCAAATATGAAAACAATCGACAGAACTAAGACGATTGCGACAATACCGATAATGTACAATATCCCGGTAAGCGCCATAAAACTCCGAATTTGGTCCAGTGCGTGTGAAAAGCTGTTGCTGTCCTTCATCGTCAATGCATACCGGAGATGCCCTGCCGCATTTAAAAGTTTTGTTCCGATAATGATGAGGATAACACCCATGATGAAAGTTGGAATACTCAAGAGGATGATGGAAGCGGCATAGCACACTCCGAATATGATATTCATAATGCCGACGAATTTGCTCCATCCCGCGAGTTTGGACATTGTTTCCTGCCCAACGCCGTCCAGTTTATAATGCAGGGATTGTTCTGAAATTTCGGGAGGGTGGTTCGATTCGGGTGAGGACATGATCAAAAAATTTACCTCAGCATGAATGATAAAAGAAGTGCAAAGCCGAACAGTGTCTTTATTAAATTTTCACTTACTAAAACCACCAAAAGGAAATCTTATGTTTGAAAAAGACCTCTTAAAAAATAAAACAATTATCGTCACAGGCGGAGGAACCGGCCTTGGCAAATCGATGGCGAACCGGTTTGGAGAATTGGGTGCTAATCTGGTAATTGCCAGCCGCAAAGATGATGTGCTTAAGGCCGCGGCGGAAGATCTCAGGAAAACGGGCGCAGAGGTGGAATGGTCGGTCTGCGATGTGCGAAACCCCGGAGATGTTGCCGAACTTGTTTCATTTACAAAAGAAAAATTCGGCACTATAGATATTTTGCTGAATAATGCAGCGGGGAATTTTATTTGTCCAACAGAAAAGCTGACAGAAGGCGGATTTAAGGTAGTGGTGGATATTGTGTTGAACGGCACTTTTAACTGCACGCTGGCGGTCGGAAAGGAAATGATTGAGCAGGGCAAAGGAACCATGCTCAATATTGTTACCACCTATGCATGGACCGGTTCGGGATACGTAGTGCCGTCCGCCGCAGCGAAAGCCGGTGTTCTTGCCATCACGCGCTCGCTTGCGGTGGAATGGGCGAAATACGGAATTCGCACCAATGCCATTGCCCCGGGGCCTTTTCCAACGGAAGGTGCTTGGTCGAGGTTAGCTCCGCCCGGACTTGGTATAGAAAAAGCTCTGAAGAATCGGATTCCGTTAAAACGGTTCGGTGAGCACGGGGAACTCGCAAACCTTGCATCCTATCTTGTAAGCGATCAGGCAGCGTATATCAACGGGGAAGTTGTAACCATTGACGGCGGTGAATGGCTAAAAGGCGCCGGAGAATTCAATGAACTTGACAAGGTGCCGAAACTAGCGTGGAAAGCAATGTCTGCTTTTCGAAAGGGGAAGAAATAGCCTGAAATTAACCGAGCGCTGAATTTGCCAAATTCCTTAGAAGCGGGCCGATGAGCCTGTATATAATAAACGTATAAATAATAGCCACCCCCAAAAAGGCAAATGGCGTAATCCTGAAATGTTTCACATATTTGTCGCTTCCCTGATTTTTACTGTACCAGGTCTGCATGGATGTCAGGGTAACCCATGATAGAAGACAGGAAAGTCCGAAAAAGAGAATAATTATGACATGATCAAGAAAGGTGAGGGAGTTTAACCAATGCCCGAGGCTCATGATGATTCTCCCAGCCATGCCGCACCGTAGACTCCTGCTGAATCTCCCAAAGCGTGTTGAATGATCGGTGTATCGGAAATTGGACTGAATACATGCTGATGCACTGAGGCCGCTCCTTCTGTATACAATAGGTCACATTTGGAAACGCCTCCGCCAAGTACAACAACATCCGGATCGAGAATGTTGATGACGTTCGAAAGTGCAATCCCGAAACACTCAATCAGTTCCTCTTTCCATTCCTCAGGAGGGTTTTCAGCTATTTCAGTAACGATTTTTTTATCACCAGTCAATTCATTATATCGCGCTTCAAGTGCCGGACCGCTGATATAGGCTTCTACGCACCCTGTTTGTCCGCAGTAGCATTTTCTACCCCCAGGATAAAGCGTATGGTGTCCCCATTCGCCGGCGATATGCGCCCTCCCGTGATGGATATTCCCATTAATGATAATTCCGCCGCCGACACCTGTTCCGAGTATAACGCCAAACACCACTTTATGACCTTTGCCCGCACCCATCACCGCTTCAGCCAATGCAAAACAGTTCGCATCATTTTCCATAAAGATATTTTGCCCGATTTCGTCTTCTATATCCTCTTTGAGCGGCTGATCGATCAGGCAAACGGTGTTGCTGTTTTTCATTCTTCCTGATGTTGGATCAATGGTGCCTGGCGTGCAAATGCCGATAGTAATTTCCGGATCATCCTTCAAATCCAAAACCATATCGCAAATTCGACCGACGATGGCATCATAGCCTTCTTCGCTTTTTGTGCTGACGCGGTTCCGCTTTATTTCTTGTCCTTCTGCATTCAAAAGGACGCCTTCAATTTTTGTTCCACCAAGATCAATGCCAATTTTCTGCATGCAAGACCTCCGTAAGAACAGATTTGAATTCGGATAAAATCATAGCAGTTGCTCCCCAGACCTGAATAGTGCTGAAATCAAAAAAAGGAACATCAACCGCTATATCCCTGATGGTTCGCTTTTCCTGCTTTTCCATCCTGCTATCCAATAATTCGCTTATGGAAACGGTATGGATGGATGCTACCTCAATTTCCTGAATGACTGTTTCTGGTTTCCGATTTGCAAAACCAATAAAGGGATGGATCATAAATCCGGTAACGGGAGTGAACAAAGGGGTAAGGCTGCCGACAATTTCAACATCATCCGGATGAATGCCGATTTCTTCAAATGCTTCGCGCAGTGCCGTTGTCCCAAGAGATTCTTCTTTTTCCTGTGCACCTCCGGGAAGAGATACTTGCCCTTTATGGAATTCTACCGTTTGCGTACGCTCAGTCAGGAAAAAGTGCATATCATCATTGTTGGGAAACAGAAGAATAAGAACAGCGGATGGAATCGAATTTTCTTCCGTGTTCGGAAACGATACAGCCGTGCGTGGAATCGCCAAGAATCGGCGCTGGGCATCTTCGCCAGGCAATTCTAACGTCAGCCGCTGTTTTAATGGTTCAATGAATGATGCGGTGTCCATAATTCGATGAAAAAATAATACGAAAAGTTATCGATTCTTTTTGTTTTCTGCTCCATGTTTGGGATAGCGCAATGAAGTATAAACACATCATTTGGGATTGGAACGGAACGCTGCTTGACGACAGATGGTTAACGGTAGAATCTATGAATCGATTGCTACAAAGGCGGAAGATGAATCTCATAACCGAAGAATCCTATAGAGAGGTTTTCAGATTTCCTGTAAAGGAATATTACATCAAACTCGGGTTTGATTTTGACAAAGAGCCGTTTTCAATCTCGGGAACGGAATTCATTGAGGAATATAATAAACGGGCTCGCGAACCGCGCCTTCATAACGGTGCGGAAGATGTGCTTTCCAGTCTAAAAGAATTGGGAATGAACCATTCCATTCTATCCGCAAGCAAGCAGGATATTTTGGATAGGCTGATGGGCGAATACGGCATTGCAGATTTTTTGGATCATGTTGTGGGCCAGGACAACCATTATGCTCACGGGAAAACAGAAGCAGGAAAGCAACTCATTCAACAGTTGGAAGAGCGCTCTGAGAGGATTTTATTTGTAGGCGATACCATTCATGATTTTGAAGTAGCGCAATCCCTTAAGGTTGATTGTGCCCTGCTAACGATTGGACATACAAGCAAAGCAAGGCTGCAAAAAACAGGAGCTCGGTGCTTCGCAGATTTTTCAGGTTTGAAACAGTTTATCAGCGCAGGGTAGGCGAAAGAAAAATGGCATTGAACAGCAGCTGGGATGTTGCTATATAGGTTAGCCGGTAGACGGGATTTTCAGCAAATAGAATAACGTTTCCTTTGCCAATTTTATCAATCGTTGCGTACGCTTTTCCCGGGTAATGGCGGTC
>JASLML010000024.1 GCA_030746535.1 Fidelibacterota bacterium | reverse complement strand
CTATTAACAAAAAAATGAATAAAAAGCGAAGGAGTAATTATATGCTTAATTACCTCAACAAAAAGAACATCAGCGGTGGATTTACACTGATCGAGCTGATTATTGTAATTGCTATTATTGGAATTTTAGCCACCTTGGCTGTTCCTGCATTTAACAATGCTACACGAACATCGAAAGTAGCATCGGCACGGGCACTTGCCGCCACAATCAACACCGGCGTGGTCCAAAGCTACATTGAATCAACAATGACGGGAACCGGTGCGTATCCTGCCACAACAGGCGCTAATGCTGATGGTAATGCTATGAAAGCCCAATTTGTAGATGCGGATATTGCTGCTAATTGGACATTCTCCTATTTAGATCAGGATGGCGGTGCCTTCAGGCATGCAATATGGGCTCTCAATTCGGATGATGATATTATCGTTGTATACTCTTTAGATAGCGAGGGAGATGATGCAACAAACAAAAGGTATAACGCATATTTCTCTGTTCCAAATGCTGAGTACACCTCTGTGGGATCTAATAATTTAACCCAAACACAGTTGAACGGCGCTGGTGCACCGGCAACTGGCCGAGACGCCAACGATGATCGAAATACTCTAAGTGCTGGTTGATAATTAATAATACAGCTGAAACACAAAAAAGGCCCTTTTAAAAGGGCCTTTTTTGTTACTAAATCAAATGAAACACAATGGCTATTCGCTCATTGAGCTGCTTTTTGCAGTTGCCATCATGGGTATTCTGGCCAGCACCGCCATTGTACTGATTTCTCCTAATAACAGGTCGATCAGCAGCAAAGAGTATGCCGAAAGATTTATCGCCCATTTGCATTATGTACAGGAAACTGCCATTGCAAACAACACCTATGCCAGCTTATCAATTGTTCAGTCAGAAAAAAAATATATTGCTGATATACTGCATGTGCCATCCAGCTCTACCGAGACGCTCCAATTGCCGCATAACGGGAATATGGTGCCTGAGATCGCTATACAGACAGCTACGCTGACCATCGATCCGCCGATTGCAGATGATACGGTTGCATTCATTTTTTCTCCGTGGGGCCTGTATGATCGTGAAAGTGAATTAACATTAACATTTGATAAAACAACATTCAGCATTTATGGTATCACCGGTTTTGTGGAATGAATTACAGCAGGGGATTCACTTATTTAGACACTATTTTTGGTCTGACCGCATTGCTGCTGTTGATTGGCTTCATATATGGATCGATTCAAATAGTGCGGGAGCGGACAGTCACCAATCAATTAACCACCATTGCTGATGCATTCTCCAATGAATTGCTTAATGAACTGTCTCTGAGGATCTATGATGAGAATATTGAAAATTTCAGAACGCTGGGCCTGACAATAAAGAATGATTTTGGGGCTGATGAAGCTGAAAGCCAGGCTGATTTATCCAGCTTGGATGATATCGATGATTTTCACGGCATTTCTGTTACCAATCCGGCGTACAGCGGCATGACAGCAACTATAGAGCTTGATTATGTTGAGGTTGATACGATTAATTCAACGGTCACCACATCCATTTCGCCAACCACACTCAAGCGGGCCCAAATTGAAATTGCCCATGCCCGATTGCGCAACCCATATAGAACTTCCCAGATTTTTGGCGCAAATATGCTTCCGGAAGAATTGATCAATCCGCCCTATGTTACCAAGATGCTGCTTGTTGACGAGACGCCGGGTATAAACATCATTATGCCGGGAGATGCGCTGTCATTAAAGGTCGCATTTAATGAAAATGTATTTGTAACAGATGCTGAAGCTGATTTCTCATTATACATCAATTTAAACTTTGGTATTTTGACAGGTGACATTGGAACATACCAGAACCGGGCTTCGCTGCCGGGAGAAGTGAAGGCAAATTATGTATCTGGCGACGGAACCGACACATTGTTGTTCAGGTACGAAGTAGAAGAGAATCACGCCAGTACAGATATTGATCAATTTTTAGGATACACAAATGAATTAACTATCCAAAATGGGAGGCTCGTTAATAGTGAGGACAAGGAAATGATTAACTCTCTGCCTGGACCAGATTCGGAAGATTCCAATTTTGATCAGTACAGCATTATTGGCTTACTTGAACCGATTGAAAGCTATATCTACACCGCAGCAGAATTAGATTCATTCAATCAGCAGAACAACGAGCAGTTTATTGAACAGAGTATGCTAACAATTTTTAACACATGGGCTAGATTTGATGGCCAAAACTATAGTGACAGTGCGCCTTTTTCAGGTAATTCGGCTGCGTGGAGAATGAATGCTGATCAGACCGCAGTGTTCATGCCATTAAATGTTGATCCTACCAATGGTTTTGTTAGTCCAGATGCATTGGAAAATTATACGCTTGAGGCGACACTCGCAGGAGGCCCTGGTGATAATGATACTATCGGATTAATAGCTATTTTTTCAAGAGTCGATAATACAAGTTATAATGTAGCTGTCATAAGGTCGATGAATGGTTCAACACCAAATGGGGATGATAAAGGAGTTTTTGGTATTGTCTCAGGAGAGGCAGGAGATCATACGATTGATTATTATAATAATTCGAGAGTAGTGGGTATACCATCTCCAATAATAAGTCAAGATGGCGTTTGGACAAATAGATATGTTCGTATCAAAGTTCAGAGAAATGGGAGTATCATTCGTGCCTGGACAAAGCCTTCTCAAGCAAGCCGAGCATCAGCGCTAGATGAAGATTATATTGAAGAATCATTGATTGAGATTGACATTGATGACCTTGACCATAGCCAACACTTTCAGGGGCCACAAAAATATGGCTACATTACCTTCAGTCAGCCATACAGCACCTGGTATGATGTGGAACTTCGGGGGGGCGCAGGAAGCAGGTTAGATGTAAATATATTGGTATCCGGAACAGGTAGTGAAACCAGCGTAGATGAATTTTACAGAGCCAACGATGATGGTAATTATATTCAACAAGATGTGAGCACGCTCCAATCCGTTCTTGGCTACCCACGCCAAGCGACCAATCCAAGTACTGGCAATATATTTGTGGTCACCAGCAACAATGTCATTTTTTATCCTGGAGACTGGCCATGAGGCAAATAAACATCACACAATACAGATCGAAAGGTTTTACGCTGATTGAAATGCTGATTGCAGTATCAGTGATTGGTGTCGTTTTTCCATTGATATTTGCGGTAATGAGCTTTGCCCTCAAAGGATTAGCGGAAACAGAGAAATATCAAATGAAAAACATAAAATATAAACGGTTTGCCAATCGGCTTGAGGAAGATTTTAGAACATTGACAAAGTTCGAATACCTGTTTGACGATTCGGTTGGCTTTTATACGATCCGCAGCGGATCCTTCCAGGATCATGTTGAAATTATTATTAAAGACAGTTCTTTGTATTACCGCATCAATGCAGGCCAGCGGAAAAAGATTTTCAATGCTGTCAATGCGGATTCATCCAAGTTTGAATTTGTCACCTATGCGGGAGAAATCTGTGAACCGCAGAATGAATTATATTTTATTCCTCCGGAACTCAATACCATGGATAAGTTCAGGCTAAAGCTGTTCTATACGGCGGACGGGAATTTGAATAAACATGTTTATACGAAAGTATTGGAATTGGAATGAAACATAGTTCTGGAGGCATAACACTGCTGTTTGCGTTGATCGTGACACTATTCTCGCTTGGCGTAATATTCCTTCTCAATTATTCATTGATTATCGGTTTGGAGGTTAACCGGATTGATTACATCAACACCCAGCTGAAGAATAACATTGAATCAGCAAAACAGATTGTTAATAGCGCGGATTTGCCTTTTTTCGATTTGGATAACCCAGCCACGATTGAAACGATCAATACCGGCACGATTGTACTCAAGAAATCAGAAAAAAGGGCAGCAAAATTTTGGGGTCAACATAATTATGTTGATTTTGGAGATAAGAATGAACATAGACTAAGCGATCAGTTTACTATTTCGATTTGGTGTATGCCTCAAAATTTTCCCATTGATGGTATTGATTTACCTCAGAATAATGAATCAGTATTAAGTAAAGGATCTACCAATACCATGGATCCTGGAACTGGTTATGAATTTTTATTTAACAGGTACGATAATAATACAAAAGCTAGGCTCAAATTTTTTGTGACTCTTGAGAATGATGGTGGTGGACAGGAACTATTTATAGTTCAAAAAGATAATATTATTGATGATACCTGGCTCCATTGTGTTGTGACATACAATGGATCATATTTACGGATGTTTGTTGATGGCAATTTAGTGGATCAGGTAGAAGCTGCGGGTAGCGTTTATTGGCCTGCTGCAGAAAGAAGTCTATTTTTAGGGAAAAGAGGTGGAACACTCTATTCTGGAATGTTACGCAATGTAGGTTTATGGTCTGTTGCGCTGACCGATGCTGCGGTTTTGGAAATGCATACAAAAGGATTGAATTTCAATCCCCTTATCGGATCCAACAATTACCAAAACCAGGAAGACCTAAAGGCCTTTTATCGCTTGAATGAAACGGGCGGCCTGTATATTTACGATAGTTCCATTCATCAGAATAACGGCACCATCACAAATAATTTTCTGAATCAATCAGCGTTTACTACTATTGCCGATAGTTTTTCCTACTATATACAAACGGATTACCTTGGCCATACCAGAGTTGAGCACTACAAATGATTGCTACTGCAGTTGCGAGGTCCCTGAATACAAATGTTGGTTCACTTTAGGCCTGCAATCATTGTCTGCATGCAACACCTGGGGTATGCATAGCCCTGCACCGGTAGGGAATTTGTTTGAGCCAGAGTAGTATAATTGTGTGTAATTTAGCAGAATAGATTTGTGCTGTATTATGCAGCAAAATATTGAAAGGAACCCATGAATAAGAAGAAAAAGAATGTAAGAAAACGCCACCGTAAGAACCGCGAGCGGATGCGCCTGAAACGTCAGGCCTTTATGCCCGCAGCGCCGCCACCGCCACCAGCACCGGCAGCGGAAGAAGCACCGCTGGAAGAAGCACCGGCAGCAGAAGCCGCAGTGCAAGAAGCACCCGCCAAGAAAAAAGCCGCGGCTAAAAAAGCACCCGCCAAGAAAAAAGCAGCGGCTAAAAAAGCACCCGCCAAGAAAAAAGCAGCTAAAAAACCCGCCGCCAAAAAGAAACCTGCAGCAAAAAAAGCAGCAGCTAAAAAACCCGCCGCCAAAAAGAAACCTGCAGCCAAGAAAACTACCAAAACCAAGGAATAATCCTCCGTGCATTTTGACTGGCGTATCCGCCTCGTCGTTTCCATCGCTCTGATGGGCGGTACAGCGTACCTAGTATATTTAGGATTTGACCTGCGTAGCCTGGGGCAAAAATTCAGCCATGTATGGACTGCAGCAGCGGTAACAGGGTGGGGCAGCGCCCATTTGCTGCAAAAAGCTTTCGAAGATAAACCTTAAACAAACGTGCGAGAATCCGTCCATCGCTACCTGAATACCTTCGATTCCTTCGAATTGTTCGGGCCCGCCCACATTGGAGCCCTTATTATTTCGCTGGCTCTGTTTATTGGTCTGCCGCTTTTTGCCAAGCGCAAACTGGATCGGCGTCAGCAGGATATGCTTGGTTCCTGGATCGGGTGGCTGGTGATGGGGCAGTATGTTGCCTGGGTAGCGCTGGAGCTCACCGCCGGCAGCTTCGATTTGAAACTGCATCTTCCGTTTCACCTGTGCCGCTTTGCAAACCTGATCGTTCCGCTGGTTATGCTCAGGAAAAATTACCGGGTTTACGAAGTGCTTTATTTCTGGGGCTTTTCGGGCATGCTCCAGGCTGCCTTTACTCCAGATATTTCACAGGGATATCCGCATTTTCACTTTTTCCGCTTCTGGATCGGCCACAACGGGCTGATTCTGGCGCTGATATATGCTACCGTTGTGTACGGCATGCGGCCAACGGTCGGAAGCCTGAAGCGAGCCTTCATTGCGCTGAACATATTTTTTCTGGTTACGATTCCCGTCAACCTGATCTTGGATGCCAACTATTTTTGGATTTGCGGAAAACCGGTAAACG
This sequence comes from Fidelibacterota bacterium, assembly GCA_030746535.1. Classification (GTDB taxonomy): domain Bacteria; phylum Fidelibacterota; class Marinisomatia; order Marinisomatales; family TCS55; genus JAAZYX01. The sequence continues at coordinate 18,451 of JASLML010000024.1, read as the reverse complement.
ATCTCGGACAGCATGTTCCGTCGCTTCTGGATTATTTGGGTCCGTGGCCGTGGTACATCCTGACGGCGGAATTTGTCGCACTGGCGCATTTCGTTCTTGCCTACCTTCCGATTCACTTCATCTATAAGAAAAAAGATGGATAAGATATCTGGGTGGAATTCCCCGATTTTCGTTTCTATTTTCCAATTATTGCTTCGCTGAGGAATAGTGTAGCGGATGTAATGATGATGTTTGAAATCAAACCAAAAATTAAACAGACAATCATACGAACTTGTCATCGCGAGGAGAAACGACGAAGCGATCCCCCTACGTTTGTATTATTTCGAAGGTCCCGGCAAAGCCGGGTGACAGGGGATCGCTTTATTCCGATAGAATCGGAATTCGCAATGACATCTCGTTTTTTTCTTGGTAATATGAACCGTCAACAATATTGCTAGTACGATAAAATGAAAAAATATTCGCTTATCTTCATCTGTCTTTCTTTCTCATTTCTGTTTTCCCAGCAGGAAAACCGTCTTTTCTGGGACGGGGGCGACTGGCGCCGTGCGGAACAACTGGGCAATCATAATCCTGAAATGGTGTACCGCATCAAAGCCGCGTACGTGAACGGTGTATTGGATGGGCGGCTGTATTATTATCTGAAAGCGTGGGAAGCGCAGAGCGAATTTGCTGACAGCCTCTACAGCGAAACGATCGATTACCTTTCCACCCGCGAACTAGTGCGTTCGCTGGATAATTTCTACAAGGATCCGCTGCATGTCTATGTGCCGGTTCCGTCCGCAATGCTGGTGGCCAATATGTATGCCGAGCAGATCCCGATGCAGGTGATTGACGCTTACATTAAGCAGACCAAATTTTGGATCAATAAACTAATCCTCGATTTGAGTGAAGAAGACCTGAAGGAACTATTGGACAGCAAAGTTGAAAAGCATCTGGATAAAGAAAAGGACTGATTCTGAATCCGGTATATGATTCAGTCTATGCGAATAAATCCTGCAGCAGGATGGTATGTGTAGATTCGCTGATCACCGAAGAATTTCAGTTTCGAAATTTCAAAAACATATTCAGGAATCTCATTTCCTTTCAGCGGATAATGCAGTCCGCGGGATACAGTCTGATTCGGAGCCAGATCAGGGTCTGATCTCAGAATCATCTGAATCCTCCGCTGTGCTGCGCGTCTTCCCTGCGCATTCATTTTGGATATGAATCCTTCAAGATGGGTGATCCGTTTTCCTGAACGATTTTCGAGCTGGACGACCACATAAACTCGGTTTTTGTCCATAACGCGCGGACGCACCTCAATGGAAAACGCCGGGTCGCTTTCCTGTGCGACAAGCATTGCGAGAAGAAATAGTACAGGTAATTTTCGCATGGCAGAACTTCGGTGGAATCCGGGAATAAACAAAATGGAACCCTTTGACCTGCAGACGGGTTCAAGAGTAGATTTTCCCCACTGATATGAACGAAGTTGACACAAACGACAGAGACGTCATCCTGAGAATTCCGAAGATTCCGCGAATCAATGCGATTCTATTTTTCCTGACATTGTTTACGACCCTGATGGCAGGTTCCATGATGGAAGGCGGATCTTTTTGGAACAACCCTCTGGATTTGCTGAAGGGAATACCATTTTCTCTCACGCTGATGCTGATTTTGGGTACGCACGAATTTGGGCACTTTTACTACTCCCAAAAACACAACGTGGAAGCAACACTGCCGTATTTTATTCCTGCGCCGACCTTTATTGGCACTTTTGGCGCTTTTATTAAAATGACGTCACCGGTACGAAGGAGAGATGCATTGCTCCAGATCGGCGCTTCCGGCCCGATTGCCGGATTCATTATTGCGCTGCCGGCGCTCATCATTGGCCTACAGTTGTCGGAAGTAGTCGAAATCACGCCGGAGTTCGGCGGCATCATTCTCGGAGATTCGATCCTGATGAAATTGGTCACCGCCGCAGTTCATCCAAATCTCGCTGATTCGCAGGATATTATGCTTCATCCTATTGCGTTCGCCGGCTGGATCGGACTGCTGGTAACGATGCTGAACCTGCTGCCGATCGGACAGCTGGACGGCGGCCATGTGGCATATGCGATGCTCGGTGACAGGCACGACCTTTTTGCCAAGATTGCGTTCGCTGCTCTGATTCCATTAAGCATATTCTCTCTTAATTGGCTCGTATGGGCGCTGCTAATTCTGGTCATAATGCGGACTACAAGCCATCCGCCGGTTCAGGATCTTCATCTTCCGCTTTCCCGAAACAACCGGCTGATAGGCTACCTCTGCTTTGTCATTTTTATTCTATGTTTTGTTCCGGCGCCGATTCAGGCAGGATGATGCATCGGTTCGTTTATTTCGCATTACTTGCCGGCATCCTTTCGGGACAAGTCCGCATCGGAGACTGGGATTCATTCACATCTCCGCTCAATGTGCGGATGATGGTGGAAACAGGTGATTCGGTGTACTGCGCGACGGACGGCGGCATCCTGAAATTTGATTCTAAAACCGCTTCGTTCGAAACGTTTACCAATCTTCACGGACTTTCCGGCACGGACATTGCCGCAGTGGCGATGGATAAAAGAAACATGATTTGGGTCGGCGGAGCAAGCCCGGACGGATTTATTGATATCTTTGATCCGAAAAAAGAAGAAGTGGTTTCTTCTTTTGATTATGACCTTTCCGAAATCCTTGATTTTGCTATTGCGGATTCGGCTGTTTTCGGCGCTATGGATTTGAATCAGGATTTGGGAATCATCGAATTCCGGCTGACCGATTCAGGCTTTGAATACAGGGATGTATTTAAAAATTGGCCGCTAGCGGTTTCTTCCATCGCAGGAATTGCGGTTCGCGGAGACAGTTTATTGGTGGGCACCAATGGCGGTCTGCTGGCTGCAAACTGGAAACAGGACAATCTTAAGGATCCTTCCTCGTGGCGCCAGCCCTTTGCCGGACTGAGTGGCGGTATTGATGCTGTAAGCCTATCTGGCGACACTTTGTTTATCGCTTCCGGTACCGCGGTTTATAGGATCGCAGATGATGGATTGTCGCAGGTTTATTCTGGTTCTGAGGCTGTAATTGATGCAGCTTCCGATGGCGCCGGATCCTTCTGGGCTGTAAGCGAAAATAAGATTCTGCACGGATCAACCACTGTTGTTGCATCCTCATTTGATTTAACATCTGTGCTTGCCGCCGCTTCCGGCAGGATCTTTGTGGGCACTGCAATGGGTATCGCCCAATTCTTGGAATCCGCCTCAGCATTTTCCCGCTGGATTCCCAATGCGCCGCTGACCAATTATTTTTCAGCAATCTGCGTGCTGGATGACGGCAGAATAGTTGCTGGCAGCAATGGCGGACTATCGGTTCGCGAAACGGCAGGCTGGCGCAATATTGTAAAATATTATTACAAGCAGTCTGTTTACACCCAGCATGATTACGATTATTATGCAGCCGATACGCTGCAGCTGGATTTTGGAGATTTCGTTGCGGATATTGAGCAGGGACCCGACGGCCTGCTGTACCTGGCGATCCGCGGAACGTATCCTTATCCGCGCCGCCACGGCGGCGGAATTGTCATCATGGATATTGATGATCCGGAATCCTTTACGCTGATCGATACTGCTTATTTGGACTGGAATCTGAATGAGCACATGTCCGTCAAGGATATTGCATTTGACAGCGATGGAAATCTTTGGGCGGCGAACACCTACGCGACACACGATCAGGATCCGATCGCGGTGCGCTCAGCTGCCGGCACGTGGGGTAATTACAGTTCTGCGCAAAGCGCCGGCAAGCTTAGCCTGACGCCAAATGCACTGTCATTTGACGGCTGGGGAAGGCTGTGGGTGGCTTCCTTTGAGGATGACTATATCAATCCCGCGGGAGTCAATGACGGAGGCCTGGTGATGCTGGCATATGATGGAGATCCTGATGATCCCAGTGCTACAGAATGGGCATCGCTGACCGTCAGCTCAGGCCATTCCAACACCACCGTGTGGTCGATCGCAGTTACCAGTTCCAATGTGCTGTATACGCTAACTCCGGTTGGGCTGACCGGGATCTGGCTGCAGTCTTCCAATGCAAATCCGGAATCGTACCGCGGCTTTACCTATTTCCCCAATATTTCTTTTGGCAGCGGTTCGCGAATCAAACTTGACCCTGCCGAAAATATCTGGACAGTTTCCTCATCGGAAGGAATTCATGTGCTCCTTTCCAACGCTTCCTATTGGCCGGACATTAACGGACTCACCGCTGAAAACAGTTACCTACTTTCCGATGAGATCAGCGACATTGATTTTGATGAAAAACGGGGATTAGCATACCTGACAACATCCAAAGGTATCAGTTCTTTAAAAATTCCTTACGCAGAAAAGAAAACGTCCTACAGCAAGGTGGATGTATTCCCGAGTCCGTTCCATACACCGAAAGACAAACAACTTGTGGTGGATGGACTCAAGGAAGGCAGCGGCGTAATGATCATGACGCTTAACGGAACGGTGCTGAGGAAATTGGAAGAGGATAATGGTGGCGTCAGCGGATACCAAGCATTCTGGGACGGCAAAGATTCATCCGGAAGGTTTGTCGGTTCGGGAGTGTATTTGATTGCTATTTACGGATCTGACGGTTCATCATCCTTTGAAAAAATAACGGTTATCCGGCACTAAATTCAGAGCATGAAATTTTTCACGGATACTGTAAAAGTGGTTGTCGGGGTTATCCTTGTGATCATCGGGCTGATCGGTGGGTTGATTCCGATTTTCCAGGGATGGATGTTTGGGCTTCCCGGTCTGCTGCTTTTGAGCAGTGTTTTTCCGCCGCTCAAAAAATGGGTGGACCGCCTGAAAGAAAAATTCCGCCCTTCAAAAGAAGAAGATTAATTTTTATGCCGCTCGATGTACTCGGGCAAGATACCAAATTCCGATTCCAGTTCATCTGCGATTGATTTGATCATGGCCTTTCGCTCATCATATGGAAGAAAGGCGCTTTTCATGGCAATGATCGTTACCTCGCGAAAATCATGCAGTCCCAGTCCGAATAATTCATGCGCTAACGCAAATTCTTTGGCCAGCGTGGTTCCGGATATCAGGCGGTTGTCGGTGTTGATGGTGATGCGGATTCCCTTATCGTAGTAATATTTGAACGGGTGAAATTTCAGCGAACGAACGGATTTTGTATGCCAGTTGGAAGTAAGACACGATTCAATCGTAATGCGGTGATCATTGACATACTGCATTAAATCTTTATCTTCTTTGAGCCGTGTTCCATGCCCGATGCGGTGTGCCCCGCAGTAATGTATCGCCTGATGAATGGACGCCGGCCCGAATGCTTCGCCGGCATGAATGGTGGCATTGATGTTGTTATTTAGAATGTGGTAGAAAGCCTGGCGGTGGTCTTTGGCCGGAAAATTCTCCTCAGCGCCGGCAAGGTCGAATCCTACCACACCTTTATTCTTAAACCGCATGCAGAGGTCGGCGAGCTTCAATGAAGCCTGCGGTGAAATATGCCGAATTCCGCAAATAATAATGCCAGATTTTACTCCGAAATCTTTTTCGCCTTTCTTTAATCCATCACGAACTGCCAAGACTGATTCTTCCAAAGTCATTCCTTTATTGGTGTGGAGAATCGGCGAATAGCGGATTTCAATATACCGGACATTCTCATTGGATACATCCTGAATCAATTCGTAGGAAATGCGCCGCAGGGATTCGGGTGTCTGCATCACGCTCAGAGTAATGTCGAAGCGGTCAATATATTCTTCCAGCGTACCGCGTTTATTTCCAATGCACAGGATGGACTTCAGCTGGTCGGCATTGGTTGCCGGAAGCTGCACCTTTTGCTTGTTTGCCAAGTCAAGGATCGTATTGATACGCAGCGAACCATCAAGATGGCAGTGCAGCTCCACCTTGGGAAGTTTTTTCAGCAAGCTTTCGGAAAGCGCCATACTATTTTTTGGAAACCGAACGGTAGAGCCAGTAGATCACTGCCATAAATGCTGCCGGTCCGACAAATTCAAATCCGGTGAAATTCGGCCACCACAATTTCTCTCCCGTCAGGAAGATTGGAACAGCCACAAGGATTCCCATCAATGCTTCGCCGGTAATGAGTCCGGAGGCCATGAGAAGTCCGCGTTTTTCTGATGCCGACGAACCGCCTGCTTTTTTACCCAAATGATTGATCATGCCGCCGATAAAGATCGGAACGGTGAGTGTGATCGGAAGATAAATGCCGACTGCCACTGCCAGCACAGGAACACGAAAATCAGATCCTGCCTTTTCCTGGCGAATATCAATGAGAATAATTAGTACCGCTATCACCGCCCCGATGTAAACGAAAGTCCAAGGAAGATCGCCTGTGAAAACACCGTCCGCAACCGACTTCATGAGAGTTGCCTGAGGCGCTGATAATGTAGGAGACCCAATTGTATAGGCTGTATGGAGGATATCTAAAACGAGCCCCAGAACAACTGCCGCACTGACCGTTCCCACAACCTGCATGACTTGCTGTTTCCATGGCGTTGCACCTACAATGTGTCCTGCTTTCAGATCCTGCATATTGTCTCCGCCGATGGCTGCAGCGCAGCAAACCACTGCGCCAACCATAATGGCACCGGCAGCACCAACGCCAGATCCTGTTCCCAGAAGAGCAAGAAGCAGAAGTGATGAAAAGAGAATTGTAGCTATAGTAACACCTGAAACGGGATTGTTCGATGAACCGACCACACCTGCCATATAGGCGGCCACGGCGGAAAATAAAAATCCGAAAACCATCATGACGACTGCCAGCAAGGCAGCGATCCATGCTTGATGGATGATATCAAGATAAAGGAGGAACACCGGAATCAACAGGGCAATGAGCGCAATGCCGACATAATTGATTGGAACATCCCGTTCTTCGATAGGCTGCGATGTATTCGATGATTGATTTTTGACGGCGGCAATGCTTGCCTTTATACCTTCAATCAACGGTTTGAATAATTTGATAAGTGACCAGATTCCGCCTACGACCATCGCGCCAACGCCGAGGTAGCGGATTTTAGAATTCCAGATTCCCCAGGCAGATCCGAGAGCATCGCCTTCAAATCCAACCAATGCAGAATAGATCGGGATGGCAACCGCCCAGGAAATGAGTCCGCCGGCTACAACAACTATTCCGATATTGCGGCCTACGATATATCCGACGGAAATCAGTGCTGGGGATATGTCTGTTCCAATTCCAAAAATTGATTTGAACATCGGGTTTCCAGCGCGTGTTGCTGTCAAAACCGCCGCACCTGCAACTTCTGCGTGCCACATGGCAAATGCCTGCTGGCAAAGTTTCATCGCGCCGCCAACAAGTCCAGCAAGTCCGATGGTCTTTAATCCGCCGGACCCGTCATCTTCCGTGCCTTGTTTGGCGGCATCGCCTGCGCGCAAAACTTCTGCCGTGGCGACACCTTCGGGATATCTGAGTTTTGCTGTTACAATAAGCGCGCGACGAAGCGGAATCGTGAACAATACGCCTATCACACCGCCGATTGCCGCAATTTTGGCTACTTCCACATAATTAAAGGTATCCCAATAGCCGAGAAGCACAAGCGCAGGAATGGTGAATATGACGCCTGCCGCAAGCGATTCACCGGCGGAGGCGGCAGTTTGGACAATATTATTTTCAAGTATATTCGACTTTTTAAAAAGGGTAAGAATTCCCATGGATATGACCGCCGCCGGGATGGAAGCTGAGACCGTCATGCCGGCAAAAAGTCCGAGGTAAGCATTGGCGCCGGCCAGCACCATCGAAAGGAAGATACCGAGCAGCAGCGCCTTAATCGTAATTTCTGGAAAGTGTTTATCGTTCATCGATTCCTCATTATTCTTAGCAGGCAAAATAGAACATTCTATCGGTGAACTTCAAGGTCGTACAGTAGTATAAATTGCTGTAAATTCATTCTCCTTGGGGTGCTGTCATCAGCGGCTTTGACGGCTGAGAATAAACCCACTGAACCTGATATGGATAATACCAGCGAAGGAAACCACATGAAATCAATTGTAACCATCCTGACATTCGCCCTGAATGTGTCGGTAGTTTTTACACAGGAAGCCGGCATCGGCGGACGGGTGATTGATTCCATCACAAAAGAACCCATTGCCGAAGCAAATATTACTGCGGGAGAGAAAGGTACAACCACAGACAGCACAGGAACCTTTTTCCTCAATGTTCCTCTCGGGACGGAATTGACGGTTATCCGCATTGGGTACCGGGTGTACAGAATTGTAGCACTTTCGGAAGAGTTGACAATAGAGATCGAATCAATTGTTATCCCCGGTGATGAAGTGCATGTGCTTGCCAACCGTGCGGTGGAAGGAATTACTCCGGCTGCGTTCTCCACACTTTCTGCACCGGAGATAAATACGTTCTTTACGCACCAGGATGTACCAATGGTGCTGGCTACCGAACCCGGGATCCAGGCTTATAGCGAAAGCGGAAACGGAACCGGATATTCGTATTTGACGATCCGTGGATTTGATCAGACCCGGATTGCGGTTATGATCGACAATGTGCCGCTGAACGACAACGAAAGCCATCAGGTTTACTGGGTGGATCACGGCGATATCCTGAGCGATGCTCAGGATGTTCAGATTCAGCGAGGAATCGGCAACAGCCTTTACGGAGCAGCGGCATTTGGCGGTTCGATCAATGTAATATCCAAAGTACGCTCGGATGATGAAGATATTATTGCTGTTTACGGAACCGGATCTTACAACACAAATAAGGCATCGCTTAAATATACTTCCGGCGAAAGGTTCGGCGAACAATGGTCCTTTGCAGGAAGGCTTTCGCAGATCTCTTCAGACGGCTACCGCAACGACCATGCATCGCTGCAGCGTTCCGTATCATTCGGCGCGGAATACAGAGAAAGAAATGTTTCGCATAAATTCACGGCACTGCTGGGATATGAGAATACAGACCTGATGTGGGACGGGGTCGACGGCAGCGACATTTTTGACCTTGATAAACGAAAGGCCGGCAGCAAGGCTTTTACCGATGATTTTCTGCAGCAGATTTACGCCCTAAATTCGCAGTTTAAGCTGCAGAATGGCTCAATATTCCATAATACCGCTTATGCCGTTTTCGGACGCGGGTTTTACGAAGCCAATAAATCAGACGTCACCTTTTATCAATACAACCTCGATACAATTACCGATACATCATATCCCGATTCGACCACCAACCTCCTAAGAAGAAAATGGCTTTCAAACAGCTACATCGGGATCATTCCCCAGTGGACCAATCAAACCGAGTGGTACCGCCTTGACATCGGCGGAGAGATTCGCTATTACAGCGGCGATCATTACGGCCACATTTCTGATTTCAGCCACGCTCTGCTGCAGAATCTCGGACGTTTCACCTATTACAATTATACCGGTAAGAAAATTTCCTTTACAGGCTTCATCCATTACCGCTACCAATTGACCGATGCATTGATCCTGTCGGCCGAGATGCAGCTGGTCAACCACAGTTGGAACATGGATCAGGATAAGATCGGGCATTCCATCGGCCATCAGCTCTCGGCAAACTGGTTATTCGTCAACCCGAAATTTGGTGCAGTATATGTGCTAAATCAGCATTTGTCCTTATTTGGAAGCGTCGGCCAGACTAGGAAGGAACCGGCCGATAATCAGATCATCAACCCCGATGAATGGTCGTTCAGTATTTCCGGAGCATATCCTGAATCGGTCTCTGATCTGGAGGCGGGCGTCAACTATAGCAGCGATAATCTGTATGCTACACTGAACCTGTATGTTCTGGACCTGGAAAATGAGATCATTCGCAAGATCAGTTCAGAGGAGGAAGGATCATTTGACTACAGCGCGGTTCCACATGTGCTAAGGAAAGGGCTTGAGCTAGATTTTGGATGGAAAGCCACCAGATCGATCAAGTTCAAAGGAAATTTCACATCATCCAGACATGCATTTTCGGGAAACAGCGATCCATACAAAGGAAATCTGATTCCCAACAGCCCCGACATGCTGTTCAACGCAACCTTATATTTTAAGCCGCTAAAGTCGATTGAAGCGTTTGTGCACGGACAAATTGTAGGTAGGCGTTTTGTAGATGCCGCAAATACGGATGCAAATGCCATGGCGCAGTATCAGCTTTTGAACATTGGCATCAATATGTCAAGAGGACCGCTTCAAATCCAAGTTCGGCTGAACAATGCATTGGACGACCTTGTGATCACGCATGGTGCGGATTACGGAAGCGGTAATGTCGTCTATTGGCCGGGAGCGGACAGAAATTTATTCGTCAATTTTACATATACTTATTAATGGACGATCAGCCGGATTGCCTGTTCACCTTCGGCTGATTCCTTTGTAAACTTCAGGCTTCATGTCCTCGAAAAATTCCGAAAGAAAACGCCTGTTTCTCATTGACGGATATGCGATGCTTTACCGCGCGCATTTCGCGATGATCAGCAATCCGCTCATCAACAGCAAGGGACAGCACACCAGCGCTCTGTTCGGGTTCCTCAACCAGATATTTCGCCTTCTCAAAAAAGAAGAACCCGATTATCTCGTTGCCGCGTTTGACGCAAAGGAAAAAACATTCCGCCATGAGAAATATCCCGAATACAAGGCAACCCGAGAAAAGATGCCAGACGAAATGCGGACGCAGCTCGATTATCTCTGGGATGTGCTCGAAGCGCTGAATATTCCTCGTCTGGTGGAACCCGGTTTTGAGGCGGATGATATCATTGGTACGCTCGCCAAAAGAGGCGAGGAAGCCGGCTTGGATGTGTATATCGTAAGCGGCGATAAAGATTTTATGCAGCTTATAACGAAAAACGTTTTTCTTTACGCACCGTCAGGAAGAAGAGGCGAAATCAAAATTTATGATCCGAAAGGCGTAGAGGAAAAATGGGGAATTCCGCCGGAAAAAATGATTGATATGCTTGGACTTATGGGTGATTCTTCTGACAATGTTCCGGGAGTTTCCGGTGTCGGTGAAAAATCAGCTAAAAAGCTGCTGGATGAATACGGTTCGCTGGAAGCGGCGCTTGAAAATGCCGAAAATGTTTCAAACAAACGCGTTCGTAACGGTTTGCTGGAAGGAAAGGAAAACGCAATCCTGAGCAAAGAACTCGTAACAATTGAGACCAATATGGACATTCCGGCAGATTTGGATACGTTCGAAAGGAATCAGCCAAACGGCGATGCTGTAAAAGAACTGTTCGCAGAACTTGAATTCCATTCGCTCATCAATCAGGTGCAGGGTATAGAAGAGGCCGCAGCGCCATCTGCGGAGGAGTCAAATAAATCTTACAAAACGATTCTTACAAATGATGATCTCAAAGCAATGATCAAGGAACTGGAATCGGCACAATTGATTTCCGTAGATCTTGAAACAACATCCGTCATTCCGATGCAGGCGGAGATCATCGGCATCAGTTTTTCGGTGAGCGCCGATGCGGGATGGTATATTCCCATTGCTTACAAGGATAAGAATAAATCCAATTTCGGGAAGGATGATCTCAAAGCTGTTTTGAAGGCTGTGGCGCCGGTGTTGGAAAATGAATCCATTCCGAAGACCGGACAACATATCAAATATGATGCGCTGATTTTTCGAAATAACGGCGTTGATGTAAAGGGAATCGTTTTTGATACCATGATTGCCGCTCACCTCATCAAGCCGGAACTCAGGTCTTACAAATTGGATAACCTCAGCCTTGAATACCTGAACTACAGAATGATGCCGATCGAAGAACTCATCGGGACGGGACGCAATCAGATTTCAATGTCGGAAGTTGAACTCGAAAAGGCTGCTTATTACGCTTCGGAAGATGCAGACATTGCGTTCCAGCTTACCGAAATGTTTCAGGAAAAATTAAAGGAGGTGAACCTGAAGGACTTTTTTGAATCGGTTGAACTGCCGCTCATACCCGTGCTCACGCAGATGGAATACGACGGATTGTTTGTTGACGGGAAACATCTGAACGGTATGTCCAAAGAAATGGGTAAAAAAATTGACGCACTCGTTTCGGATATCCAAAAAGAGGCCGGCACTGAATTCAATGTGAATTCCACGCAGCAGCTTGCTCAGATTTTATTTGATATGCTGGAACTCAGGCAAGTCCAGAAGCGATCGACTGCTGAGAATGTATTGGAGCAGCTTAAAGATGAGCATCCGCTTCCAAGGCTGGTGCTGGAATACAGGAAGCTGAATAAACTGCGATCCACTTATATTGATGCGCTTCCGGAATTGATCCACAAAAAAACAGGACGCATTCACAGCACATTCAGCCAGACTGTCGCCGCCACGGGAAGGCTTTCTAGCCGCGATCCAAATTTCCAGAATATCCCGATTCGAACCGAAGAAGGGAGAGAAATTCGAAAGGCATTCCGCGCGCAGAAAAAAGGGTGGATGATCGTATCCTGCGATTATTCACAGATCGAGCTTCGGATCCTTGCGCATCTCAGCAAAGATCCCGCGCTCATGGACGGATTTCAAAAGGGAGAAGATATTCATTCCCGCACGGCGTCCGATATTTTCGGTGTGGAACTAAAGGATGTGCTACCGGAAATGCGGCGGACGGCAAAAATCGTGAACTTCGGCCTTATCTACGGAGCAGGACCATATCGGATGAGCCAGGAACTCGGCGTGCCGAGAAAAGAAGCGCAGGCGATCATTGAGGCGTATTTTGCACAGTATTCCGGGATCAAGAATTATATTGAATCAACGGTGAACAATGCGCGTGAAAATAAATATGTGGAAACCATGCTCGGCCGCAGGCGCCACGTCTGGGACATTGACAGCAGCAATCATATGCATAAAGAAGCGGCTAAGCGGATGGCGATCAATATGCCGATTCAGGGTACGAACGCGGAAATGATCAAACTTGCGATGATTGCTATTTACAAAAAACTGGCAGAAGAATCCATGAATTCAAAAATGGTTCTGCAAATTCATGACGAACTTTTATTCGAAGCGCCGAAAGCGGAAGTGGATGATCTGATTGGAATGGTAACGGAAGAAATGGTAAAAGCACTTCCGCTGGATATTCCGATTGTGGTGGATTCCGGCGTGGGCGAATCGTGGTTTGAGGCGCATTGATTTTGATTAAGATTAGGATATGGATTAAGAAAAGTGTCTTAGCTTTTGACTAATTAATGGAAGCAAGTATTACACTCAAAAAAGTTGGAAAAAAGATCGGTGACAGAACGCTGCTTGCCGGCCTCACGTTTGGAATTGAAAAGGGAACGCTTGTTGCTGTCATTGGAGACAATGAGTCCGGAAAAAGCACGCTTTTGAAAATTCTCGCTGGGCTGGATAATCCTGAATACGGTTCTGTGTTTATTCACGGATTGGATACAAAGAACCGCCGGGAAGAAACGCGTATGATGCTCGGATTCGTTCCTCATGAAATTGATTTGGATCCGTGGCTCACACTGGAACAGAATATCCGATTTTCCGGACTCCTATTCGGTGCTGATAATGAAGCAATTTCCAAGCGGATATCACTCTATTCCCGCGCTTTGAATCTTTCCGATTACCTGCACACTCCGGCGTCAAAAGTGTCTCCGGGAATTCAGAAAAAAACCATGCTCGTCCGTGCACTGGTTCATGATCCGACGGTGCTGATTCTGGACGAGCCGACAACGTTTATGGATACTAGCGGAAGGCGGGAAACATGGGAACTGCTTCGGGGACTTCGGAAAAAGAAAACGGTGCTGTACGTCAGCCAGTCGCTGGAGGAAGTGGAAGCTGCTCATGACAGAATTATCGTGCTCGAAAGCGGACGTGTATTGCTGGACGGCAGTTTGGACAGGTTGCTGGAAAGCACGTTTGAATACCATCAGTTTGAAATCGAATTCGAGCACTTATCGGAAGAGTTATACATCCGTCTTTCTGCTGTGGCAAAAGTGTCCAATCCGAGCAGGATCGGAAATATTTTTCATTTTTACGGGCGTACAAGACAGGTGTTTTTCGAAGTTTTGAAACTTGCCGCTGAACAGACTATGACGGACCTATCGATTAGAAAACTGGGTTTGAGGGATTTGCTGGATTTCCAGTTTGCACGGGACGGACTCAAATGATAAACGCTCTTTTTAAGCGGAGATGGTGGCTGACTCAGAACCGCATATTTTCCACACTAGGATTTGCGCTGATGCTTCCGCTGCTTATATACACCATGGTATTTATGGTTCTGAATACCATCATCGGCAAAAGTGTGAACGGCATTCCGTACAGCGAATGGGCATTCCCCGGATGTATCGTCCTGATCGGCGCATCCGCACTAATGCCGCTTTTGTTCAGGGATTTCTTTGATCTGCGTGTACACGGAAGGGTTTTGCTAAATCTCACACTTTCACCGAGTTCAAAAACAGGACTAGTGGCAGGCATCCTGCTGACGGGTCTCGCAGAATCGTTGGTGTTTTCCGCCGCTGCCGGCGGAGTGCTTCTTGTTCTCATTAACACATCATTCGGTGCAGTGGATTTTTTGCTAATCCTGGCATTTGCAGCGGTCTTTAACATTATGCTCGGCAACATCATTATTATGCTTTCACTGCTAATCGACCGCGTTTCTCTGTTCATGTTTTCGATACTAGCGCTTTTCATTTGGATCACGTTTGGATCGGGGCTGCTTATTGAGCTTGGCTACTATCCCGAATCCGTCGGTGCAGTTTTAGAATTTCTTCCCACAGCACTGGTTGTCCGCGGATTCCATTCCATCCTGTTCTTGAATTACCTTGACGGAATCCTTATTGCTGTTCCGATTCTGCTGGGAATTGTCTGGACCTTCCTGAACGGATTCATTTTGAAACGGAAGCTGAACCAGTGAAGGTATACCTATCGGGAGGTATGGAACATGCCGCAGGCGAAGGTGCGGACTGGCGAAAGGAAATGACAGCTTGGCTTGCGCATAATCTCGGACATGATGTGGTTGATCCCGTTGTTGAATCCGCGAAAATTGTAGCAGAACACGGTGCAGAAGACTATAGAAATTGGAAAAGTTCGGACCCTGAAAAATTCAAACAATTCATTCGTAAACTGATTGCAAGGGATATCCGCGGTGTTATCGAAGAATCCGATTATGTGATCTGTCTGTGGAATGAATCTGTTTTCAAAGGCGGCGGCACGCACGGAGAGGTGACGCTGGCATATCACTTCGGGATTCCGGTGTATCTCATCAATACAATTCCGATGGAGGATTTGAGCGGCTGGATTTTTTCCTGCGCTTCCGAAACGTTTGAATCATTTGAAGCATTGCATGCTTATTTGGAACAACAATACGGATAATATGGCAGTCGGTCCCAAGGCAATCATTCATCTGGACCGGCTGCGGCACAATTATAATATTGTGAAAACAACGGCTGGCGGAAGAAGAATGATGGCTGTAGTAAAGGCTAATGGATACGGACACGGCGCGGTGGAAAGCACAAAGGCGCTCGCACAAGAGGGCTGCGACTTTTTTGCTGTGTTCACATTTGAGGAAGCAGTGGAACTTCGTGACGCCGGTATTGAGGAAGATATATTTGTCTTCAGCCGAAGCCGGCATGAAACATTTGCCGAAGCGGTAGATCGGCATATTACGCTCAACATTTCACACGCCAATGATGTAGATGCATTGGCCGGTTTTCATGCTGAAACAGGTGAATCGCCGAAAGTGCACCTCAAGGTTGATACGGGC
The DNA here is from genome assembly GCA_030746535.1 of Fidelibacterota bacterium. Classification (GTDB taxonomy): domain Bacteria; phylum Fidelibacterota; class Marinisomatia; order Marinisomatales; family TCS55; genus JAAZYX01. The sequence goes on along the minus strand of JASLML010000024.1, from coordinate 2,787 downwards.
ATGACGCGCCTTGGAATCACGATGGAGGAAGTGGAATCTGTGTTAAAACAAATAAAAGATTCTGAAGGTATTCGATGCGAAGGCATTTACAGCCACTATGCCACAGCGGACGAAGGCGACCTCGGCTACGCAAATGAGCAGCTGAAAAATTTCAATAACGTACTGGAAATTGCTGATGCGCTTGGAATCCAGTTTTCCATCAAGCATTTCTCGAACAGCGGTTCGGTGCTGAATCTGCCGGAATCCGGATTTGATGCTGTTCGTGTCGGGATGTTGCTTTACGGCGCTTTTCCATCTGACGAAGTGCCGGCGGAACTCGATATTAAACCGGTCATGGAATTCCGCGGACCGATCGTGCATGTGCGCCGAGTTTCCGCCGGAACGCAAGTGTCGTACGGAGGCGTTTGGACGGCGGAAAAAGAAACGACCATCGGTGTTATTCAAACAGGATTCGCCGACGGCTTTCCGCGTCCGTGGTACGCCGGCGGCTGTGTTTCATACCAAGGAAATCGGTATCCCATCGCCGGACGCGTCTGCATGGATCAGCTGATGGTGGACTTTGGAGATGCTTCACCAAACGAGGGAGAGGATGTACTCTTTTTCGGAGAGAACGAAACGGATTCGATTCGTGTGGAGGAAATCGCTTCGGCGATCGGATCAACGCCGTATGTGCTTTTGACCGCAATCCATGGTAGGACGGAACGAAAATATTTTAAACCAAGTTGAAACGAATAAAGCAAATCAAATGAAAAAAAATATAACATTCAATGACCTTGGGCTTTCAGATCAAATTCTGTCAGCGGTTAATAAAAAGGGATTTGAAGAGCCGACAGAAATACAAGCACTTACCATTCCACTCATGCTGGAGAATGAATCGAACATCATTGCGCAGGCTCAAACTGGAACGGGGAAAACTGCAGCATTTGGCCTTCCCTTGATTGAATTAATACACACAGATATCAAAGATGTTCAGGCGCTGATATTGGTGCCAACCCGGGAATTGGCCATCCAGGTTTCGGAAGAAATTTCTTCGCTAAAGGGCGAAAAGGATATCAAATCGGTGCCTATTTATGGAGGGCAGTCCATTGATCAGCAGTTACGGAGGCTCAAAAAAGGTGTCCACATCGTAGTTGGCTCTCCGGGAAGAGTCATAGATCATCTCAAGAGAAAGACACTGAAACTGGATAAGATCAAGCATCTTATTTTGGATGAGGCGGACGAAATGCTGAACATGGGATTTATTGATGACATGGAAGAAATTTTCGAGTACACAAATCCCGATAAAAATACACTGCTATTTTCAGCTACAATGCCGAACAGAATTAAAAGTCTTGCCAAAAAATACATGGACGGCTATGAGCTGCTTACTGCGAAAAAGGTGCAGCTGGCAACAGATCTTACTGAACAAATTTATTTCGAGGTGAGAGCAGCCGATAAATTTGGCGCGCTGTGCAGAATTATTGATATTGAAGATAAATTTTATGGACTTGTTTTTTGCAGAACAAAAATTGATGTAGATAAAGTTGCAACCCATTTAGCTGACAGAGGATATGATGCGGAAGCGATTCACGGAGATATTTCTCAAGCACAGAGGGAGCGAACTCTGAACAAATTTAAGAGCAACAAAATCAATATTCTTGTTGCCACTGATGTTGCCGCAAGAGGAATTGATGTAAGCGATTTGACGCATGTGATCAATTATTCTCTTCCGCAGGATCCGGAGTCGTATGTCCATCGAATCGGCCGGACCGGCAGAGCTGGAAAACAAGGGACAGCCATTACATTTATTACACCCAACGAATATTCAAGGCTGATGTTCATTCAGCGAAAGTCCGGCTCGGATATCAAAAAATCAGCTATACCGATGGTGGAAGACATCATCATTGCGAAAAGGAAAAAGATTGATGACAATCTGACCTCAGTGCAAAAAGGCGTAATTCATACTGATTATTATAATTGGGCCAAAAAACTTCTTAGTGAAAATAACCATACCGAAATTTTAGCGGCCGTTTTGAATTATAGCTTTGAAGAAGCGCTGAGCCCTGAATCCTACGGGACTGTGGAAGATTTAAATACGAGGGGGAAGAAACTTGATCAACAGGGAAAGACGAGGCTTTTTGTTGCGATGGGAAAAAAAGATAAAATAAACGCCAAAAAGCTGGTTGATTTGGTTTTGAGCAAAGTGAAGATGAAAGCGAAGGATATCAGCGATATTCAAATTATGGATTCTTTTTCCTTTATGACCGTTCCATTTGAAAAGGCAGAAAAAATTGTTTTAAGCTTTCAGAAGAAGCGCGGACGATCGCTCATTTCTCATGTAAAAAAATCAAAGAAAAAGAAAAGAAAAAAGAAGAAATAATATATTTCCCAATCGAGGATTGCCGCCGAAGCAATTCCGGATATTTCCGATATAACTAATCCAGGACTTTATCTCTGGGTTAAGCAAAACCAAATGACGAGTAACCTTTTTAACGGTTCATTCAATAGGATCCGCATTTTGACTCCATTCCGAGAAATGCGGAAGGCTGTCATCCATTTTGATCCATTTTACGCGTTTTCTGTCCCAGATATGTTTGTTTGGTGAAACAGAATCGGGATCGTCCAAAGTGCCGGCGGTAATGTCAATGGTATCCGATTTCAGCGGATTGTAGGTAATGGAAGATCCGCAGTTTTCGCAAAAACCGCGATTAACTCTGTCTTCGGTTAGGTGTGTTTTCAAAGTTCCTGAGGTAATCGAAAAAGAGGATTCTTTCGCCACCACCCACGTGGTGAACGGTCCGCCGACAG
>JASLML010000023.1 GCA_030746535.1 Fidelibacterota bacterium | reverse complement strand
AAACAATCAAACCCAATATAGATGACCCAATCGTACTCTCAACATGGGCGCACGGCCTGCCGGCCAATGATGCTGCCGGCCGGCAGCACAAACTGGTTTTCCCCTACGGGCTACACATCAATTCTAATTTTTTTAGTATTGTACAGTATAAACTAATTTTCTTCGTACGGAGCTATATAGACCATGAAGTACGTAGAATAACTTGAAGAAAACAATCCGTACCCGTCCTCTACATTTGACTCAGGCAATACATAGTTGTTCAGCCCTGCAGGATCTCCGGAGAGATAATTATAAAATGCTTCATCGGTAGCTTGAAATGTTATCAGGTGCAGTCCGTAATAATCAAAGAATAGCCAAGACATATTGACAGGCGTTGTCTCAACATTCCATGTCCAGGGGTTGTAGCGGTAAGGAACATTCTTTGCCGTTCGCAAGTAAGGGCCTTTCCAAAGTCTGAATACATTGGTTGTATCATAAATAAGATTGACGAAAACGCTGTCGCGAATGAGGTTGCCATTGTAGTCCCACCCTTCGGGTTCCAGGCCAACCGAATCCGCATCCAGCGCATAGGATATAATGCGTACGGTCTGATAATCTTCTTGATTAAAATCAACCACAAACAGCGGATAGCTTGCAAAACTTTCGGTAAAGCATTCCCCTTTTCTATAATAGACAGTATCAATATCACCGGTTACACCGAAGCTATCAAGACTGGTGCTAATATTGTTTACATTGACCGACTTTATGGGATAACTATTTCCTTGGCATTCAAATGGTTCTGCCTGAACACTCTGTATATTCATTTTTTCAGGTATCAGGGTTGTGGCACGCACAGTATCTGCACCATGTATCACCGTTAATTGATAGCTTACTCCCGGTTTGAAAAAGTAAAAGGAATCATCCATATACCTTCCCGGCCTGCCTTCAACAGCATGTAGAGTCAGATTTACCGAATCTCCGCTAATGATTACCTGGGCATCATCAAGCCACAGAGCATCCGCATTAACATTTTCCTGAAGGCGTGCACTGCGGGACACAAAAACAGTATCGAGCAGCGGCATATTGGCCTGAAGATTGGCCCATACCGTCAATTTTTCTTCATAATCAATCGCACCGTCATCAAATGAGCAGGAAGACAGAAAAATGGAAAGCAGCAGTGTAGGATATAGTTTTGACATTTAGAATTTGATAGTTATACCGATACTTGGAATGATTGGAAACAGACTTAATTTTTCTTCCTGAATCCTGCCTTCGTCATCTTCATCTACGTTCGGTTCTCCGTAATCAGGCTCTCCATTGCCAGCGCCAATTCCGTTTTCATTGCCTACATCATGTTTAGTTACGTCCCAATCGCCGTCATCATCTATACCATTGAAGGTGTTTCCCAGCCGGTAGACATAGCGGAATATATTTTTCTGATTGTAGCCGTTGATTACCTGAAAAAATAAATCCATCTTCGCATTTTTGAATGTATAGTGACGGACCGCTCCCAAATCGAGGCGGTGATATACAGGATATCTTCCGCCATTGCGTACTCCGGGTATGGTGCGGTAACCGGTGCTGGGGTCGCTGGGAAATTTCTGCAGATAATATCCAAGAATAGGAGTGTAGGCCTGGCCAGACTGCCAGGTCCATTTCCAGTTGACCTCCCATTTCGGATTAATCATGTAATTTCCTACAAAGTTGAGAACATGGGTACGGTCCCAGTTTGAAAAATATTCCTGATTGTTCATTTTCTTCCTTGAAATGGAAAAGGTATAAGCAAGCCATCCTGACAGGGATCCGGAATTCTTCTGGGTGAAAACTTCTACACCATAGGCATAGCCGTCTGATGGAGTGAAGGAATCGCGCAGCGTCTGGTCGGATATTTCTGCGTCGGTGGATGATCTTGTATCTTCAAAAGTCAGCATATTCTTTATATCCTTATAGTAGCCTTCCACCTGAATCTTATATTGGTTTTTAATATATGCTTCATAGCCGAGCACATATTGAACGGCAGAAGCAGGATCAACCGACTCATCGACGGCCAGCCAGTTATCCAAAAAGCCGGGATTAAAATCATCTTGAGCAGTTTCTATGAACTGGTGATAATTGCCAACCGTAAAATTAATGTACTGGTTATCGGTCATTAAATATTTGCTTCCCAGCCTTAGATCGATAAATGGTTTCTTAGGATAAACACTGTAATAATTATAGCGGATTCCGGGTTCCAAAATTAAGCGCTCCGTAGGCGACCACTTGTATTTGGTGTATACCGCGCCTTCAACCGGAAATTCTTCTATTTTAAATCTTGTGCTGTCGCCAAATGTGTTCAAATATGTAAAACCCAAGTTCTTTAACTGGCTGCCGAATTTTATTTGAGAATTTTCTGTGTAGAAGAAGGTAAAGTCTGATGAAAGAGTATTATCATCGATCAGATTATCACTGTTGAGCCCATCGTCACCGCCCAGACCAAATCGGGTGAAAAATTTACTGTTTGCCGCAAGAAAATTTCCGATCATCCTGTCACTGAATACACGGCGGTAAGATAAGCTGACTGTTTCATTTCCCCATTCTGCAGACAGGCTCAGATCATTGAACAGAAAATCATCAAGGCCGCCGTAGAAACTCAGTGAAATTCTGTCTTTAGGCGAAAGATCGGAAAAAACGTGTCCCTGTATATCATAAAAATAATAAGGAGGTATATCAGGGTTATTTTTGAATATTTGATCAAAATACGTTCTGCGTGCCGATACCAGCCAGGCTCCTTTATAGCTCGGTCCCTCCAGAGTGGTTTGGGCAGAAAGAATGGAAATGCTTGTTTTCCCTTCAAATTTGTTTCGATTGCCCTCGCGGCTCAAGACATTCAATACTGCGGATAAACGGCCTCCATATTCGGCATTGTAGCCGCCTTTGATCAATTCTGCTTCTTTAACGCCATCAACGATAAAGTTTGAAAATACTCCCCCGAAATGAGAGGGGTTGTATACAGTAATGCCATCCAGAAGAATTAGATTTTGATCGGTATTTCCACCGCGGATCACCAGGCCGGTGCTAAACTCCGATGTGGTTAATACGCCCGGCAGAGTCTGGATCGTTCTAAATAAATCCGGTTCAGCCAGCGCCGGCTGGGCTTTAAGCATTCTTGGGGAAAGATTAATTTTACCGGGCTGTATATTGAATTTTCGCTGAATCGATTCAGCCGTAACATCCACAGCTTCTGCTTCAACAACTTCCACAGATAGTGCGAAATCCATTTTCATTGATTCTGAATTTTCAATAATCAATTCCTGTTTTAGTGTTTTGTAGCCAACATAGCTTATCTGCAGTGTGTAGGTCCCAAAGGAAATATTCTGCAATACATAGTATCCGTTTTTATCGGTTGCCATTCCTTGCCCAGTTTCGCGCAGAAATACATTTGCCCCGATCAAAGCTTCTCCGTCCGAGGAATCAGTAACAAAACCGAATATATTGCCTGCCTGACCGTTCAGCAGGATAGGTAGCAACAATAACGACAGTTTTATAAAATTACTTTTTAAGATCTTCAAGTATTTGCTCCGCATGTGTATTTACGTTCACTTTTTTATATATCTTTTCAATGATGCCATTTTTATCGATCACAAATGTATTGCGAGCCGGAAAAAGAAAGTTTCCTGATTCATATTGGCGGGCAACTTTTTTCTTTCGATCTGACATAAAAATAAACGGCAGATTGTATTTTTCTTTGAATGAAAGCAGATTCTTCGGGCTGTCATAGCTTATGCCTATAACTGTAATATTTTTCTTCTTGAATTCACTGTAAATGTCACGGAACCCGCAAGCTTCCCTTATTCATCCGGGCGTTTCTGCTTTTGGGAAAAAATAAAGAACCAGTCTGCTGCCGCGATAATCCCTGAGGCTGTGCAATTCCCCGTTTTCATCCCGCAGAGAAAAATCCGGCGCAGAGTCGCCAACTGCAAGCGCAGGATCGGAAGCAAATAAAAACCACGTCATGGATATTCCTGATAAAATAAGTTTGATAAAATTCGGCATTCTTTCAAAAGTGAAATTAAAGAAAATCGTTCCGTTTTGATTAGACTCTTTTCCTAAATGATTTCAGTTTCCGCTCCTTCGATTGCTTCCTGAACCAACGTATCAACATCCAAAACAGCTTCTTCCTTTTCCACATCCTTGAGCCGAGCTTTGGTTGCCGGATGCTTCGGTACAAATAAAGAACAGCAGTCCTGATCCGGCTGGATTGAAATATCGAATGTGCCGATTCTTTTTGTTCGGTCCACAATTTCTCGCTTGTCCAGGCCAATCAAAGGCCGCAGCATCGGTAAAGAAGCAGCCGCTTCCACAACGGCCATATTTTCAAGCGTCTGGGAGGCAACCTGCCCCAGCACTTCGCCGGTATATACTGCTTTCGCTTTTTCTTTTTTCGCCAGCGCTTCGGTAATTCGAATCATGAATCTGCGGTATAAAAGCACTCTGAATTTTTCATCCGTCTCCGTGCGGATCAGTTTTTGGATCGGTCCCAGCGGAACAGTGTAAAGCTGAATTCCCTTCTGATATTTCCCAAGCACTTCTGTTATTTCCCTCACTTTGTCAACGGATGCAGAATTCGTGTACGGAATGGAATGAAAATGAACCAGAGAAATGCGGGCGCCTCTTTTCATCGCGTAAAATGCCGCCAGAGGCGAATCAATTCCGCCGGAAAGCATGCACATTGCTTTTCCGCTGACGCCAACAGGAAGCCCGCCCGGCCCTGAGGTCTTTTCTGTGTATAAATACGCATGCTTATGAAACATATCAATAAAACAGGCAAGATCAGGGTTTTTCAGTTTGACCTTTTTCTTCAGTTTGTCCACGATGAAAGCGCCGACATCTTCGTTCATTTTTTGTGTGGAAAAAGGGATATCTGATCCGGATCTGCGGGCGGTAATCCGAAAGGTGGAAAATTTTTCCTCTTTCAGCAGCGCAAACGCCTGATCACAAATGGCATCCGTATTCTGCGGACATCGGGAAGCCGGCGCACAATACGCCAGTCCGAAGATATTTTCCATATTTGACAATATGCCTGAAATGTGTTTTTGTCCGCGTTCAGATAGCTTGCCAACCAATCTACCCTGCACCGTTCTTAAAGATGTAAAAGACCCTTTCGGAATCGCAGCCTTAATATTCTGTTTCAGCTTATTTTCAAAATATGAGCGGTTGCCGCCCTTTAAACCTATTTCATCGTAATGGAAAAGTATAAACTCCGGCGTCATACAGGAAATTTACACATCAAAGAGATACTGAAATTTCATGAAAATCTGCCGGGAAGATTCATCTGTTTTTTCAAAATCACCCGTTACATCATAGCCATGAGTGGATCCAATATAAAAGATCGTAAACGGACTCGGACGGTAACTGATGAGCGGCTGAAATTGGAGTTCCTTGCTGAAATCGCTGTACTGTGTAAATATCCGAAATGACAGCGCTTTGCTGAATTGGTAATTCACCCGCACCCTGCTGTTAAATCCGGAATAATAGGTGGAATCACCCTTGTTCGTTTTCATCTCTGAGTAACTGTACATCGAATGAATGGAAAATTTTTGCGTCAGCTTCAGCTGCATCCATGTATAATAATATGTTCCCTTTCCGCGCTCCGGAATGTCAAGATAGCGAACCATATTTTCACCGGTGCCGGTTCCCATGCCGAGCATGAGCGACTCGGTGAATCTGGAATGAATGTTGACAACCACACCCCATAGATCTTTCATGTCTGTGGATTTAAAACGCTCAAACGGAATGATCTCGAAATCAACTTCAAGGTTGGTTTGCCTGGGTAAGGTAAAGTTTGTCCAGATTCTGACTTCCTTCGATTTCAAATCACCGGAAAAATTTTCATAAACAGATGCTCGGGATCCTATACTGTAATTGGCCAGAATGCGGTTGTTCGGCCAAAACTGCAGCCGGCCGATGAGGCCAAATTGCCTGTAATTGTTTTTCGTAACAAATCCGTTGTCGGCCCTGAACTCCGGGGTTTTCTGTTCATACTGCACTTCCAGATGGAGATGTTTTGTTGTTCTTCCAAATTCAAATTCAACTGCATTCCCCGAAAATGATTCACCGTCAAATGCCACGGAATATCCGTCACCAAACGTATCGCTATCCGATAGCAGAGAATCGCTTGGTTCTTCCGTGCTGCTCATAAGCACCTGCAATTCAGCGGAATAGGTCTTGTTAAACCTGTACCTGAAATCAAATCCCGCGAGGCTTCCCGATCCTCCGTCCTGCATGCGTCTGTCCGTAAGCAGCACTCCGAAAAATCCTGTTTGGCCTAATGAGCGTTTTGCCCGAAATATATTGGAAATGCTTTGTCCGCCAATCGCGGAGTAGCTCTTTTCTTCACCGGGAACTGTGTAAGGCGATGTTTCATCCAGCGCGGAGAGAAAGCCAACGGTTGTTTTTCCAAATCTGCTGATGATGCGTCCGGCGGCGATGGGATCATTGATCGATCTTGTATACACCGCATTGATGTAGGTTTTGAACAAATCGGCGCCCTCATTGAAGAATGGACGTTTCTCAGGAAAAAAGAGCGCGTAGGTCGTATTCACATCTATCTGATCAGCGTCCGCTTCTACTTGGCTGAAATCAGGATTTAAAGTGAATTCGGTAGAAAGATCGGAACTGAAAGAATAGCGGATCCCAAGAGATGGCTCACCTTCCGCGGGATTGGATTGCATCGTATTTAAAGAATCAGGTGAAAAAGATTGCGATCCAACAACGGCCGGCAATAGTTCTAATACCTGTTTTTTCTTGATGCCTTTCATGCCGCGCAGATATCCAAGCTGACAAAGCCAGCAGGGATTGGTTCTGTCCATACCTCCCCAGGAAATGTGATGCCTGTTTTCCCGCGGAAAGCTTCGGTAAAATCCGACGCGCCATTCCTGTTCTTCTTGAACCGGAAAAGATAAGCTCGAAAACGGGATGGACATTTCAACTTGGAATCCATCATCGGTAATTTTCCCCTGTGTATGATACACAACATCGAACCCTAAATCGTCGCCGTTTCTGCCACCTGTGTTTTTCGTGTCTAGCTGAATGCCGTACGGATTGGAAGCCAGCATGATGCCGGCATTGGAATCGCCAAACGGATCGAGGATAATCGCGACAAAATCATCGGCAAACACTTCGTCCCTGTTGCCGTAGGTTGCCCTAACATCCTCAGGATTGCCGTAGGCAAGGAAAGCGACATAAAGGTGGTCTTCATCATAAGTAACTTTTACTTCCGTTTCCACAGGAGGCTGAACATTTTCTCCCGGTTCAATTTCCAGAAAATGGGTAACGGATGCGGCAGTTTCCCAGAGCGATTCCGTCAGGTCTCCATCGATGACGGGCTTCGCTTCCGCGCGGTTTATAGTCAATGATTTCAGTTCCGGATTTTCACCGGCAGATATACTGATTAGAATAAGCGGCAGAATTGCCTTAATGATGGATATGCGGTGTTTCATGAATACTCTTGCGTTTGTTTATAGGTACAAAATGGCATTTTGTTTCGCACTTTGACTCAGGTAATCAAAAAAAGTTGTCATGAATAATACAGGCGAATCGCCTCTTCTAAAGCATGGATTTGTAAATTGGTTTGTATAAAATAGATGATATTTTTTCTTTTGAAAAATTTTCTATACCGTTGGATGACAAGCGCTGTTCTAGAGCACATTTCCCTACAGCGCTGGCAATGGCTACAGAAACATTCCTGATGTTTTTCAGAGGCGGATATAGTCTTCCTTGAGAAATATCTTTTTCCGTAACAGCATCGCTCAAAGATTCTGCAGCTTTCAAAAACATATCATCCGTTACCTTGGAAGCGCCTGAAACACAAATCCCCAGCCCAATCCCTGGGAAGATGTAAGCATTATTCCCCTGGCTGATTTTATGCGTTTTCCCATTCCACTCTACATCCGGGAAAGGACTGCCGCTGGCGAAAAGTACCGATCCGTTCGTATGCAAAAATGCTTCTTCGGCTGTGCATTCGGATTGCGATGTCGGGTTTGATAACGCAAAAACGATGGGCTGATCATTGATGTCTGCCATCGCATTTAAGACAGGTTTATCAAATACATCCGGCTGACCGGCTACTCCTACGATTGCGGTCGGTTTCAAAACATTGATTGCCTCCATAAAAGTATCAATATGAGATTGCTGATGTGCATAAATAGATTTTTCTGCATTCAATCCTTCTCGTCCTGAAACGATCAATCCTTTGGAATCAAAAAACCAGCAATGTTTTTTTGCATCATTTTCATCCAGACCATCATTTACGAGGTGTTTTACGATCAAATTCCCTATACCCAAACCGGCAGTTCCGGCACCGAAGAAAAGAATTTTTTGTTCAGATAATTTTTTATCCTGAATGCTGCACGCCGTCAATAATCCTGCTAAGGTAACAGCTGCGGTGCCCTGAATATCATCGTTGAACATTCGGTAGTCGTTCTGATATTTCTGAAGGAATCTCGACGCATTTCTATTACCGAAATCTTCAAACTGGATCAGCGCATCGGGAAATGTTTTTGATACGGCCTCCATGAATTCGTCCACAAACTCATCATATTCCTTTCCCCTTGTCCTTGGTTCGGGAGTTCCGAGATAAAGCGGATCATTCCTTCGAACTTTATCCTCGGTGCCCACATCCAGCATAATCGGTAGGCATTCACCGGGCGGGATTCCCGCACATGCGGTATAGAGCGCCAGTTTCCCGATTGGGATTCCCATACCGTCCGAGCCGAGATCACCGAGCCCTAAAATACGCTCACCGTCTGTTACAACGATTACCGATACGTTTTCACGCGGCCAGTTCTGCAGAACTTCTGCAATCTTGCCTTTATCTTTGATGGAAATATAAAGTCCTCTGGACCGGCGGAAAATTCGTCGGTACGACTGGCATGCGCGGCCGACAGTCGGTGTATAAATGATCGGCATTGTTTCCACGAGGTTCTCCATAATGAATCGGTAGAACAGCGTTTCGTTCCTGTCCTGCAGGGAAGAGAGATACACATATTTATCGAGGTCATCCTCAAGTTTTCCATAATTTTCATCCAGTTTGGTCAGCTGAATTTCCTGACTGAGTATTTTCGGCGGAAGCAGTCCGCGTAATCCGAGTGCATCTCTTTCTTCATCTGAATATGAAGTTCCTTTACTCAAGAGAGGATCCTGAAGCAGGCGTATTCCTTTTACCTGTTGATTTTTATTGGTGGATTTTTTCTTCGGCATTTTTCAGTACTGTAAAGCCGGGGAGTTTAACGAACCTCCGAAGAGGAACCAACTACAGTTCAATAAACCATACTGAATTATGGTCGCTTATCCAAAACGCCGTTTTGATAATCCTCAAATGCTCTGAGCACTTCTCCTTTGGTATTCATCACGAACGGTCCGCCTCGTGCGATGGGTTCATTCAGCGGCTCACCGGCGATCAAAAGGAATTGTACATCCCCATTCTCAGCGGAAACCGAAACTTCATTTCCATTATCCAAAACGGCAAATGTGTTTTTCGGAATAATGGATGTTCCAACCGCTGCATCACCTTCATAAACATAGATAAATCCACTAAATGTTTCCGGAAGTGTATGGTTAAATCCATGCTCATTTTTCAACTCGACATCTAAATAATGAATCGGGATGTGCGTCTCTGCGGAGGCTGAAATTTTCTCAAACTTTCCGGCGATCACGCGAACCGAAAATCCGTCATCCACATGGACTGGAATATCTTCCGGTGGAATGTCCTGATAACGCGGTTCGGTCATCTTCAATTTTTTTGGAAGATTCACCCAAAGTTGGTAGCCCCACATAAGGCCGTCTTCCTGTTCCGGCATTTCACTGTGAATAATGCCGCGCCCGGCCGTCATCCACTGCACTGAACCGGCAGTCAGCAGTCCCTCATTCCCAACGGAATCGCGGTGTCGCATGCGTCCCTGTTTCATGTATGTGACCGTTTCAAATCCGCGGTGAGGATGATCCGGAAAGCCGCCGTTGTAATCATCCGATGCATCATTGCGGAATTCATCGAAGAGAAGAAAAGGATCGAGATAATTGAGATCGGGCGAGCCGAGAATGCGCTTGAGCTTTACACCGGCACCGTCCGTTGTTTCTATACCGGTTATAGTTTGGGAAATTCCCCTGAGTTTATTCACTCTTTCGCTTTTTCAAAATCCAGCGAAACGGAATTGACGCAGTACCGCTTCCCGGTTGGATTGGGTCCGTCGTCAAATACGTGCCCAAGGTGTGAATCACATTTTGCACAGAGAATTTCAATCCGCTTCATCAGAAGGCTGTTGTCTTCCTTGAAGGTAATCTTCGTCTTGTCCAATGCCTCATAAAAACTCGGCCAGCCGGTACCGGAATCAAATTTCGTATCGGAACTGAATAGTTCAGTGTCGCACGCAGCACAAAGATAGGTTCCCTTTTCCTTGTGTTTATAATACTTACCTGTGAATGCCTGCTCCGTACCTTTTTCACGAAGAATTTTATATTCTTCTGGTGTTAGGCATTGCTGCCATTCGGCATCGGATTTGGTTACTTTATCCACCACAGCGGGTTTCTCCTTCCCGGATTGAGCAGATGCCCAACCCAATAAAACCGTTAATAATATGAATGTGAATTTTTGGATCATTTCAACAAGATCATTTTCTGGATTTTACGAATATCTCCTGAAATAAGTTTCAGGAAATAGACTCCGCTTGACTGTCTGTTTCCATTCCAAACAATATCGTAGTATCCCGGATCTAAGTTCCCATCAACAAGTGTATCAACAAGCCGGCCGGTGATATCGAATATTTGTATTCTAACAATAGCTTGGTTGCTGTTAGGAATATCAAAGCGGATCGTTGTTGTTGGATTGAATGGATTTGGATAAACGGGATGCAGCGCGAAATCGCTTGGAATTGCAGACAATTTGAAGCGCTGTGTTCCCTCACTGATAAGTGCCCCATGCTGATCAAAAAATGCGTAAACAGCTTTTATTTGACCTGTTTCCCTGCCAAGTGAATGCGTTTCAAACGCCAGCTCAGCAATATCATTGCCCATCCATTCTGTATATTCCACCAATAGTTTACCGGATATTTCATCCCTTTCAGATAATACGAATGGCGAACTGCCGGCGGATTGTTTGTCAAAATGCAATGAAACGGCAGATGAATTATATTCAAAATATAGCTGACCGGTAAATGCCGAGTCAGGTGGCGTTACTGTAATTCCCTTATCAGAAGCGGTAATGCTGGCTGCTTTTCCGAACATTTCTCTTTCCGGCCTTGAGAGGGCATTCAATTGGTTCTTCCAGTACCACATATGGACGAAAGCCATGCCGTCATCAAGCCCGAACTCGGCATCGGTCTGAATGATATAATGTGGCAAACTTCCTGTTACCGGCCCAAGCTCATAATCATAATCTGATTCGTGCCAAGAGGTTACCAATTGGGAAAGATCCGAAGCATCTATATCCTCATCCCAGTCAAAATCACCCAGCGCTGGAGTGTAATACGTATACACCACCGCTGAGTCAAACAGTACATTTGCCGTATCTCTCATATTGCTCCAGGTAACGGTAAATGTATCCAAACTTGCCAGTGGAGGAATTAAGGTAAGCCGTAACACCGCGGAAGCAGTATCCAATACATATTGCAGACTGTCGGTGTATTTATTATCTACGCTTAAGCTAAATGAGCTCAGCGGTTCCGAAAGAGAAAATTCAATTTCTCTGCCGCTGATTAGCGGAATGGTGTCCTGGTCTCCCACGCTTGCACTGGTTATTTCCGGGGGCAGTTTATCGTTAATCAGGAAAAAAGTAGTTGTTTCTGTATCATACATCGCATTCCCGGAAGCATCAAAAATTGAATTATCATTTGTTGGAAAAGCGCGGACGGTTTCTGTACCCGAAGGCAATTTGTCAAAATCCAAATGAAGCCGAATGATTATTTCTCCGCCGCCTAAAGCGGTATTCCATTCTGAAGTTGTGCTGCCTATCGTTACCGATTGCGCATTGCCATTGTTAGAATTGAATTCAAGCTCAAAATCCGAAATTTCAATGCCTCCTGATCCTGAATTTGAAGTATACAAGCCCTCCGTTACCCGTAATTCAATTTGATTGTCCCAAGTTAAATTGGAAGACGATCGAATACTCGGCGGTAGCAGATCATTTAAGGTCATCTCTCCGCTTGAAACAGCCATAAACATGGCATTGCCGCTTGCATCAAAAACAGATTGATCCGTTGTCGGCCGGATTTCAATCTGTTCCACTCCACTGGGTAATGCATCCATGATAAAATGTATCAGAAATACACTTTCTCCGCCGCTTAATTCAGATCCATCTGTATTGGTTATTGCGGTGATTGTGGCCTCAGAAGCGTTTCCGTTATTTTGTTCTACATCTACAGAAAAATCTGCAGGCAAAATAGATCCGGTACCGTCGGCATTGGTAAACAAACCCTCACTGATAGTAATCGTAATGGCTGTATCCAGCGTCAGTTCTGATGCTGCAAATGTCGGCACCAGTTTATCATGTAAACTGACCAGCCCTGTAGTCTCTAGGG
This sequence comes from Fidelibacterota bacterium, assembly GCA_030746535.1. Lineage (GTDB taxonomy): Bacteria > Fidelibacterota > Marinisomatia > Marinisomatales > TCS55 > JAAZYX01. Next base: position 15,676 of record JASLML010000023.1, on the reverse strand, counting down.
ATGTCAGCGGATTTCCAATGGAATTGTATACAGATCCATCGCTGGCAGATGCGATTTCAATCGTCTCAGTACCACTGGCAGGAGGATTGGATAGCGTAAAAAATACTGTCACCGAATCCTCCCCTCCGGCTAATACACTGCCGTTCGTTTTGCGCAGAGATGTGAGCTCCGCAGCGGTAGCATTACCTTCATTCTGGACGAAAGTTAATTCCAAATCGGATAATTCGATCGGAACGGTTGCTGCAGCATCTCCATAAATTCCATTGCTAAATACAATTGTAATACTTTCGTTATTGCCATCCAGCACCTGCTGATTCTCCAAAATCTGCGGATATTGATTCAGGGTTACCCATCCGCTGGTCGAAAGTGAATCAAGTTCATTTCCATTGTCATCATAAATTGCATCCGTATCTTCGGCCTCAATTCTGACCCTTTCCAAGCCGTTCGGAGTTTCAGTAACATTGATATAGACCCACAGGCTGTCTTCATTACCGCTAAGAGCAGAGCCTCCGACTTTTCTTACTTGCGCAATATCAGCACCCGTCGCATTGCCCCCATTCCGGTCAAAGACCACTGCAAAATCTGCTGCATTCAACGGAGTATTGCCAGCCGCATTGGTGTACAATCCTTCGGAAGCGAATAGCTCTACATAGGCGTTGCTGGATACGATTACGGATCTTGTGGAATCTAAGGATGGCGGATACCTGTCCTGAAGTGTAAGCAAGCCGGTGGTCTGGCTTACACTCATGGGGTTTCCAACCGAATCATAAATGGCCAGGCCGTGTATTGGAGTGATTTCAACCTGCTCCACTCCGCTGGCAATATCGTCCAGTTCAAAATGTATCAAAATATCCACCTCTCCGCCGTTTAGGATACCCCAAGTGTTATTGGTCAGTAGCACTACATTCGCATCAGTAGCATTGCCCCCGTTTGAGCTGAACGTAAAGGTAAAGTCTGAATATTCTAGCGCTCCTGTTTCATCGCTGGCTGCATACAGCGGTTCTGTCGCGGTTATTGTAACCACAGTATCCAGAGTGAGAGCAGATGAAAAGAATGTAGGCGAAAGCAGATCATGCAGAAAAATGAGGTCCGTTGTTTCTTCGGTGGTCATCGCATTGCCGATAGAATTATACACAGAACCTGCGTCGGCAGCCCTGATCTCAATGGTTTCTGATCCTGCTGCCGGGGAATTTGTCTGAGTAAAATATACAATCAGCGTATCTTCGCCGCCGATCAATGCACTGCTTCCGTCGCCTTTTTTGAGGCTGTCCATCACAGCGCCGGATACATTACCTCCGTTGGAAGAAAACAATAGCTGCAAATCTGCAACAGTGATCGGCTGGGATGTATCCGCATCGCCATATACGCCCTCGCTCAGTACCAATTTGACAAATGCATTATTGGCATCCAATTCTACATCCTTGACCTCCAGCCTTGGATAACGGTTTAGAGTATCCCGTCCGCTGGTCATTGTATCTGCCATAGCATTTTTGTTGTCATCAAAAATTTCGTTTAGCCCTGCAGTAATTGAGAATGTTTCCACTCCGCTGGGGCTGCCTGTTACATCAAGATAAACCCACACACTGTCTTCTCCGCCAGATAGCGTTGCGCCGTCAGGGCCCGTTACATTCGTTATCGCAATCGTATCGGCAGTACCTCCGTTGGCATTGAAGTCTGTGATCTCAAAATCGGAGACGCCAAGTGCATCTGTTCCATCCACATTGCCGAATATCCCTTCCGAAATGCGCATAGCAACATAGGCATTGCTGATCGGCATGAATGAAGAAAGCGAATCTATTTCTGGAGGCAGCTTATCAAAAAGCTGCAGCACGCCTGTGGTCTGGTTTGTATCCATTGCATTTGCATAATCCCAGCGCTCCTCATTTTCTAAATACCACAACTGATCGTAAGCACGCCTATCTAGAACCGAATCTGCTTTGGGCCATAATTGTATTGTTTCTTCTCCGGATGGAAGATCAGTGAATTCAAGATGAATGTTCAACGTGTCAAAATAATACCAATCATTCGACCCATTATAATTGTCTATATCACTTATTGAGAGGCCAGCGGCATTGCCTCCATTTTCAGAAAGAGTAATTAAAAAATCATCCTTATCTACTCCATAGTCCAAGCGTTCACTAACGATAATATAGATCGAATTGCTGTCAGTTAGTGAAACAGACACAATGTAGGGAGGCTGTTTGTCAATAAGAGTAAACCCAGTATTCCAACCATTCCACATCGGCGCTCCGGTTACTTCGTATATGCTGTTGTCATCTTTAGGATGAATATTCCAATCTTCATGGCCATTGGGTATGCCGATTGGCGAAACATATATCCGGACGGAATCCTCACCTCCAACAAGGGGGTTGCCGGATGTATTTTTCAGGCTTTCCATCACTAAACCTGTTGAAGAGTCCCAGCCCGCATCATAATAAAATTCTAATTTAAGATCAGATGTGTCTAATCCTCCCGTGCCATTCGAATTTTTGTATGCCCCCTGGCTGAACACAACTGTTGCAAACAAATTGTTCGGTTCCATTCCTAAATTATTCATCCATCTAATAGAATCCGGATTAATGTTTATAATTCCAGTTGTTGAGTCTACATTCATCGGAGTCCCGCCGCCGTCGAATACAGAATTTCCGTCAACCGCCAATATTTCAATTGTTTCAACACCTCCAAATGCGCCAAAGAGTTGAAGATTAAACCAAATGTTTTGATCCCCTCCAATTAACTCCCAATATCCTGTAACTGGATTATCTTGTCTTAGCGTTATGCCACCAAGAGCTATGCTGTCTTGAGCATTTATACCTATACCGTTATTTTGGATGAATTCAAGATTAAAGTCATCATTGGTAACCGGTGTCGGACCAAACCAGGGTTGGCTATTATTATAGATTGGTTCACTGAAATATATAAGCATTTCTTGGTTGTGTTCATCCAAAGACACAGAATCAATATGCGGCGGTTCGCTATTCTCGATGGTCATCTTAAAGTTTCCCGTTTGCCCTTGGTATCCATCAATTACAATATAATATGGTGTAGACCCAGCGCCGATAGGCGAAAGTTCGTACTCAAAAATCATGGGGCGGTAAGAAGTAGTTATAACATCGGTCGGGGCAACAGACCAGGTACAGGCTGGCGCATCTTCAGAGAAACAGTCCACCTGCGCACCTTGATTCGTATTGGGATAGGCACAGGATGACGGTCCAATCGAATTCAAAGTGCAGTCGCTGTTTAATAGATATACTCCCATTTGTGCATTAAAATTCGTTTCTGTATGGCAGAGTGAAATATCAACAGTAACCGTACTGGAAACATTCAGCGTAAAAATAAAATCTTCGCCGTTGCCTGTCCCTTCGTTCCCAATAGCTACATTGTCACCGGCACCAACCGTAGAGCCGACGTATTGAAACGGAAGCTGATCTACGACGACATCTCCGCAGCCGACCGAGCCTCCCTGGGCAAAGAGCAGTCCGCAAGAAATCACAGCAATCAGATAATAGATAATCTTATTCCACATCAGTTCATGCTAAAAAATCCTGAGAGGAAAATTACTTTAATAATATCATCTTTTGGACGATCTGTTTATCACCCTGCGAAAGTACAGCAAAATAGATACCAGTGGACTGGCGGCTTCCCGACCATACCAACTCATGAAAACCTGTATCCATCTTTCCGCTAATCAGAGTTTCAGCCAGTCTGCCGCTAATATCATAAATATGAAGATATGTTGGTTCCTGTAGATCATCAGGGATATCAAAGCGAATCGTTGTTGATGGATTGAAGGGATTGGGATAAACAGGATGAAGGGCAAATTCCGCAGGCACCGGCGCTACACTCATTAGCTTTGTCCCCTCGCTATTTATGACACCTTCTTTATCATAAAAAACATAGGTTATGGAAAGGTTGGATTCCCGGCGTCCGATTGTTTTTTTATCAAATTCCAATTTAGATATGTCAGCACCGCTGAGTTCGGCAAACTCAAGCAGTATTTGGCCGCTTTCCTCATTTTCCCTCGGCAAAAATATCTGGGGTTCCGGAAAACTGTTCTTATTCAAACGGACATCAAGCTGGGCTGGATCGTATTCAATGAATAACTGCCCGGCAATCGATAAAGGTGGAGGTGCAATTCCGATCGCATTAGAAGAAATTTCAATCAAAGGATCCATTCCTGATTTCACTCTGTGCGGTCTGGAAATTGCATCCGAGGAATTCATCCAGTACCACATCTGTATAAATGCCATGCCGTCATCAAGGTCAAATTGATCATCAGGATTGGGAATATAGTGGGGAATGCCCCCGCTCACCGGACCCAGTTCATAGGCATAGTCACTGCTGTACCAGGCGCTTACCAAATTGGAAAGATCTGCAATATCTAAATTCTTATCCCAATTATAGTCCCCTAATGCCGGCGTATAATAGGTGTAACTGACAGGAGGGTCATGTATCACATTCGCTGAGTCAATCAAGTTATCCCAAGTGACAATAATAGTGTCCAAACTTGCGAGAGGCGGAATTAGTGTTAACGTCAATGCAGTTACAGATGTATCAAGCGTGTATTTGAGGCTGTCATTATGTTTAGCTGTAACCATAAGCTCAAAAGATCTCAATGGCTCAGAAATTGTGTACTCTATTTCAGTGTTTACAATCAACGGGAGTGTATCTTGATCATCAATGCTCACATTGGTGATTGTAGGCGGTAGCGCATCATGCAGAATAAAAACAGGTGTTGTTTCAGTTTCAAACATCGCATTGCCAGATGCATCGAATATGGTGGTATCATTGGCAGGATATGCCCTGATCGTTTCTGCACCGGAAGGAGATGCGTCAAAATCGAGATGCATTAGTACATTGATTTCTCCGCCTTGCAAGGCTGTATTGATAGTTGATGTAATACTGCCGACCGACGCATTGGAAGCATTGCCTCCATTTGAATTGAATTCGATCTCAAAATCGATATCTTCAATTCCGCCTGTTCCGGAGTTTGTTGTATAAGAACCTTCGGTTAATACAATCTCAATATTATTATCCCATGTAAGGCTGGATGTTGATTCAATGCGCGGCGGAAGCCTGTCCCTCAATAGCATTTCACCTGTAGAAAGCGCCATCTGCATCGCATTTCCATTGCTGTCAAATACAGAACCATCCGAAGCCGGTCGTACTTCAATTTGTTCCACCCCGCTTGGCAGATCATCCAAAGTGAAATGAACCAGAATTTCTGCTTCACCGCCCATCAGGGCTGATCCATCGGTGCGAGTTAGGGCAACAATTTCGGCAGCGGTAGCATTACCCCCATTTTGCTCTACATCAATAGTAAAATCGGTGGGAAGAAGCCAGCCTGTGCCGTCAGTATTTGTAAATACAGCTTCACTGATGGTCACGGTTATTGCCGTGTCTAAGGATAACGCTGCATCTAAAAAGGTCGGGCTCAGCTTGTCGTTCAGTTTAAGCGAATCTGTCGTTTCAAAGGAAGTGAGCGGATTGCCCAATGCATTGAAAACAGCATTATTGTTTGCTGATTTTATTTCAATCATTTCGGTTCCGCTGGCAGGAGGATTTGAAAGGCTAAAGTAAACCAGAACAGAATCTTCTCCTCCTGTAAGCACGCTGCCATTCGTTTTGGTAACAGATGTCAAACTGGCTCCGGTGGAATTCCCCTCGTTCTGAGAGAAAAGCACCTGCAGATCGGATACTTGCATAGCGCTGGTTGCTGCACTATTTCCATATACACCTTCGCTTAATACAAGCTTAACAAATGCATTATTATCATCCAGCTCAACATCGTTCTCCATAATCCTGGGGTACGAATTCAAAGATATCCAGCCGCTTGTCGATTGCGCTTCCATTGCATTGCCGTTATCATCGTAAACAGAAACCGCATCTTCAGGCTGTATCATAACCTTTTCTTCGCCGCTTGGAGTACCTGTTACATCGAGATACAACCACAGGCTGTCCTCATTCCCCGCAAGAGAATTGCCACCTGCCTTTGTAATATTCGCAATTTCTGCAGCAGTGGCATTTCCGCCATTATCATCAAATTCAATAGTAAAGTCAGACACCAACAATGCTGCATCCCCCGCAGCATTGGTATAAAGGCCTTCCGAAATGGAAAGGGCAACATAAGCGTTGCTTGATGCAATCGTAGTTTTGGTTGAATCTATTTCTGGCTGCAGTCTATCGGGTAACGTTAATAGACCGGATGTTTGATCATCGGCCATTGGGTTTCCGGACAGGTCAAAAATAGAATTATTGTCCTGCGGCTTTATTTCAATGGTCTCCGATCCCCTGGCAATATCATCAACAACAAAATGCACGGAAACGTCGGTTTCTCCTCCTTCAAGAGGAGAACCATCTGATTTAGTGATCAGGCTTAGGTTGGCCGATGTTGCGTTGCCTCCATTGCTGGAAAAGATCAGTGCAATATCTGCCAAAGTAAGTGGATTGGTGCCATTGCTTTCCGTAAAAATACTTTCCGATATTGTAATCGCTGCCAAAGTGTCTAATGAAAGCGATGCAGAAAGAATAGATGGAACAAGTTTATCATTCAGCGTTATTGGATTGGTTGTTTCTTCCTCGGTCAGTGCATTTCCTATTGAATTATAGATGGAACCGCCACCTGCTGCTTTTATTTCAACTGTTTCCACTCCGCTGGCGGGTCCATTGGTGAGTTCAATATAAACTAAAACGGTGTCTTCATTTCCAGTAAGCTCGTTTTGATCTGTCTTTTTCAAGGAGCTGATTGAAGCTGCCGTTGCAGCGCCTCCATTGCTATTGAATAATATCTGTAGATCGCTGGATTCAATCGGCAGAGTCCCTGTAGCATCGCTAAATATGCCTTCATTCATAACAAGTCTTATAAATGCATTGTCCGGATCCAATGCAACCTGATCGGTTAATATACGCGGATAACGATTCAGTGTCAGCAGTCCGCTTGTTGCAGTATCATCCATGGCATTGCCATTAGAATCAAAAATTTTATTTATACCGGGGGACAAGGAAAATGTCTCAACACCGCTGGGACTACCGGTTACATCCAGATAAACCCAAACGCTATCTTCACCGCCGACCAGAGACAATGCGTTCGGTCTTTTTACTGATGCCAAAGTTACGCCGCTTGCGGTACCGCCATTTGGGTTGAAATCAACAACAAAGTCGTTGATTTCCAATGGAATAAGCCCTTGTGCATCTGTATACATTCCTTCGGTACTCGAAAGTGTAAGATATGCGTTTGATGTCATTAAATCCGTTGAGGTGGAATCCCAAAATGGTGGCAATTTATCTGTTAGCGTAAGCGCACCTGTGGTCTGTATAGCATCCATGGGATTATCATTGTAATCCTCCACAGACGCAGCATTTGCAGGCGTTATTTCAATAGTTTCCAATCCGGAAGGACGATTGGTTATATCCAAGAGCACGAGAACGGTATCCTTTGCCCACTTGTGAGCATTCCCAATATCCTGTAGGGAAATTATGGATGCGGCAGTACTGTTACCCCCGTTTTGCGTAAAAACGATGGATACATCATCATCTGAGATCGGGTTATCGGCAGCATCCCTGATCGGCTCATTCGTTATCAGCAAAACCGAATTACTGTCGGTAACAATGCCATCAGTGATGGTTGGTGCGAACTTATCCTTTAAAGAATCAATAATGCCTCCTTCAGCGGCGCGGGAAAGTCCATACTTGTTGAATACCGAATTAGCTTCTGAGGCAATTTGAATTGTTTCGTTGCCGTTGGGAGTGCCTGTAATTGTAAAATAAACCCGTAAAGAATCCTCGCCGGCGGCAAGAGCATTACCCGAAGTGTTGGTTAGGTTGTCCAGCGTGCAGGCTGTTGCAGTTCCAAAACTGTTTTGAGAAAATGTCAGAATAAAATCAGATATCTCAACTGCGCCTGTGCTGTCCTGATTGGCATAGACTCCCTGATCAAATGCAAGCGTACCGTAGGAATTATCATCTTCAATAATAAAACTTTCATAATCGATCGGATCGCCATTCAGATTTACCGGCCCAGATGTCATTGATGCAGCCATTGCCGTACCTCCGCCATCGAAAACTGAAATGCCATCAGCTGGTTTAATTTCTATTGTTTCCAAGCCGGTTACATATCCCGTTACCTGTAACTCAAACCGGACTATCCTGGATCCCGCTCCCAACGGATCACCTTCCTGATTCATGATTGACAACACCTGAGCTGCTGTTGCTTGGCCGTTATTTCTGCTGAATTCAAGTGTAAAATCATCTCCCTGAACGGCCTGCGTATTCGACCAAGGTGAATCGTTGTCATAAACCGGTTCATTGATGTACACATCGACCCAGGTATTTGCAGAATCAACAACACATGAATCAATCTGGGGCGCTTTAGTGCTGTCTATTGATAATTTAAAGCCTCCCGTTGCCCCTTGATATCCGTCAACAACAATGTAATAAGCTGTCTCGCTTGCACGGCCGCTATCAACCCAGGCCGCATCGATGATATTGCCATTGGCTGCCGAGTTTCCGCTATAGTCGCTCAACGCTGTTCCGGTTCCTTCGTCACACTTGTAATACCCCGTTAAATCTGCGGAGGAAACATACTCTCCGTAATCTTCCGCAGCATCAATAGGTATTCCAGAATTATACAACGCTTCTACTTCCGCAGCAGATAAATTGTCACTCCAAAAGGTGACGTCAAAAATATCTCCTTTGAAATGTTCCAATTCCGGAGTGACCTGCTTGCCCAAATAAACCGAAGTGCCAGTTGGGTTTGAGATTCCTTCTTCCAGATGCGCTACTTCAACTCCATCCAAATATAGATATGTATCTGAAGCGGATCTAACCACCGTAAAGTAATGCCATTCATCATCCAGCGGAAATGCGATACCCGTATCTTCCCAGTTGGGCCCTACCCTGATATTGCCTCCTGTTGTTTTTCCCAAGTAAAACCTGGTACCGTCTCCCTCTGCTATTGATAGAACAGAACGCAATCCACTCTGAACCGGATCCGCCTTTGCCCAAACGGCAACAGAAAAGTTGCCAGATGCAACAAAGCCATCATCTATCTGGGCAAAATCGTCAATGCCATCCAGACCCAGTGCCCAGCGGTTCAATGGAAATAATTTATATTCGTAAATCATGGGCCGGTAAGAAGCGGTTACCGCACCATTGGTTGGGGCAACTTCCTCAGTACAGGATTGGGTATCTTCTCCGAAACAATCAACCTGAGCTGTAGGTTCTTGTACTGCTGTTGGATATCTGCAGTTAGCGTTAGCTATCGATGCGGAATCACATGCAACATCATCATTGAATAAATAAACACCAAATTGTGCATCATACACAGTCTCACTATGGCACAAGGATAAATCAACAACAACAGTATCAGAGATATTAAGCGTAAATAAGAAATCATCAGCATTTCCACCGCCATGCGGACTAACATCGACCGTTTCTCCAGCGTCAACAGTTGTACCTATATATGTAAATGGAATCTGGTCAACTACCACATCTCCGCAACCAACAGCGCCGCCCTGCCCAAATAGCAAAGCAGACCAACTTAGTGCAGCAATTGAACCTGTTCTAATCCACAACATGGATCAATCCTTCACCCATATCATTCAATAAAATGGGCAGATTGTCCGCGTCTCGCATTTCAGTAGAGTCCACAAATGTCAGCGCATAGGTTCCGGGTAATTCTGCTTTGAATACGATCTCTACAATCGATCCGGTTCCTGTTGCGGATGTTGTTTCATCCGGCAGGTAAAAAATAAAGATGTCAAGAACGCCCTGCTTATCTTCCGCAATCAGAAATTCTGATGTATTGCTGTTTGTGAAAAAGTCTCCGACTAATACGGTATCTATGGAAACACTTCCCCAATGATATTCGACTCCAATGTAGGCAGCAGCTAGGCTGTCTATCTTCAGGGCATACACGCTAATTGTATCTGAAAAAGTTCTAACAATAGAAACCGAATCAGGCCAGAAAAAAATTGCAGGAGGTTTATAATCCATGGAATCAGGATCTGCCGGGTTGTCAAAGGAGTAGGTAGGCTCCTCGCAGGACGGAAGTAAAACAATCGAAGGAATAAAGGTAACAGCAGCTAGGGCTATCGCGAACTTGCTGATGAAATTGTGTTTGATGCGATCCTTTACCTGGACCATGCAATGCCTCTTTAGTCTAACGTAATTGAAACGTTCAGCGCTGGTTTTTGCGTAACCGGATTATAGGAGACAGTAACATCCGTTCGTTTCGGGCGGACGGAATAAATCGTTTCCGGCCCCACATAATACGCATGTGCTATATTAATCAGCCAAATGAGACGGCCGGCATCCCGGTAATTTTTCAGCCAGTTGTTATGATGCTTCAGCGTTTCAACATGATGCAGAACCTGTTCTTTGTAGCCGGGCGCCAATTCGGGGAAATCGGTATTCTCATAAAGTGCATAAAACCGGTCTGCTTCTTCGTGCGCTTTTTTATAGGACTGATGATGGTAAAGCGCCATACCGGATATCACGAGTTCCGTTGTAAAGAATGAAAGCGCCGACCATTTCTTTTTTGAATAAAGCTGTCCAGACCCGGGGATTGCCGATGAATACAAAGCAGCCCTCAGTTTTCCGCTGGTGATTAAATATTCTACAAGGCCGACACCGGGCACGGGGCCATGAATAACAATAGGTTGACTGAGGCTTCTGGAATTTGCCGCCGCCGTTACGCGTGGCCCCATCAGCATGGTTGTCTGCATTTCGGGAGCCAGAAGCGGATACTGAAGCGGCTCAACAGGTTTGCCTATCACTTTTGTGAGCGATTTTCCTAAATCTTTTCCCGAAGACTTCGCCAGAATCAATAAGCTGTCTATACCGCCCGCAGTTGCGATATGTATACTGTCCACCCGAATGCCGAAATCCATGGAAAATACCTGCATATTCAAAGATACCGTGGAATCAAAGTTTGACACTGTGCCTGCGATCAAATAATCAGCGCCAAGTTTTTTTCCTATTTCTAATGCACAGCTTAATGTACGGCAGGATTTGTAATCCTCTTCTGCGGTTTGATACAGCACCGAAAATTGTCCCGTGGATTTGCGTGAAAAAACAACTGCATCGGAAGAATCCGTTAAAGATTGCCGGAATTTTTCAGTGAGTGATTTTGAAAAACTCGGGGGGAAATTGTGAGGATCAAAATCGAGGACGGCAATTTTATCCGGGGGCGCTGCCGTAAGAAGGGGAATCATAACAGCCGCAAAAATTCGCTTTTTTGCAACTCGAACACGTTTGGATGAATGAACCTCGGATTTCATTTCGTCAGAATTTACACAGACGAGAGGAAATGAAAAGAAAAAACGGGGATTTATTCAGGAAATATTAAAATTTCTTAAACGGGTTATCTTGGCGCCATTGATTCAGGAATCGGTCGGTTTCATTGATAATCACTTGCTCAATTGCATGTTTTAATTCCTCCGGCGCGGAGGAACCGATGGATTGATTTTCGTACAGCTTGGATACCTGAAAATCCTTTTGAAAATCCGAGAAATTGAACTGCTCAATCACTTGGTCCACGGTTGCGGAAAAATCATAGACTGAAAGTTCTACCAGAAATTGACTGATACTATCCTGCTTTACTTCTGCTGTTTCGATGTAAAGGCTCATCCGCGGGAATGCATCTTTTTGAGAGACTTTTACGTGGTACTGGATCAGTTTGGATTCAACAAATGTTTTCAGCTCAGGTTCGGAATACAAATGTTCGATACCGACAGCCTTCACTTTTACATGATAGCGGTGGAGTCCTTTCAGGTTACCTTCAAACCATGGTTTTTGGGCAGACAATATCCCAGCCAATAAGGTAAAAAAGGAAATGAATTTTTTCGTTTGCAGCATTTTCAAAACAGCTTTTTCGGATAATCTCCGGCAGCTACCATTTTTGCAATCTCCGATTCAACGTAAGGTTTATCTTCCTTATAGGTAACACCGAACCACAGGGAATCACTCCGCAGAATATGCACCGATTCCTGCCCGGACTGAATCAAGTCATTGATCACCGTTGGAATAAGAAATTCGCTTTTCGGATTTGTTCCATCTTCCTGCAGGAAATCAACAAACATTGTATTCAGATAATCAAACAGTTTTGGTGTAAATCCCCACATATTAACCGACACCGGTTCGCTTCCATCAAGCGGGAAATCACTGTCGGAAGTAACGCCTGTTTCGGTTCTGATCACATTGCCTGTTTCCACGACCGAAGAAAGTGTATCATTCGCTATGGAACACACTCCGCGCGTCACACCGCCGAAGGATGATAGCGTATTGTCCAAACGATATGCAACCATGCTAAATCCATCGGCACCTTGGTTATAATAATCGGCAAGTTTGCGGTAAGATTCTCGGCCGTAATAATCATCAGCATTGATGGCGGCAAATGGCTCATCTATCAAATCGGAAGCTGACAAAATAGCGTGTCCGGTGCCCCACGGTTTTTCGCGTCCAGCAGGACTTGTGAATCCTTCAGGCAAATCGTGCAGATCCTGAAACGCAAACTCCACTCTTATCGAATCCGCATATTTATCGGTCACCTTTTCCCGGAATTCTGCTTCAAATTCCCTACGGATAATGAACACCGCTTTTGTAAACCCCGCCTGTACGGCATCATACACCGAATAATCAATAATCGTTTCACCGTTTGGACCCATTGAATCCAGTTGTTTTAGCCCGCCGTACCGCGATCCCATCCCTGCTGCCATCACTAATAATGATAAGTCACTCATGTGTGTTTTCCATCCTCAAATTAATCAATCTTGGTGCCTTCATCCGACTTAATAATAAACGCATCTCCACCAGCAGACTTTACAGCTTCAACAACATTTTCAGGGTTTTCAGGTGCATAAACAAACATGCATCCGCCACCGCCAGAACCATTGATCTTTCCGCCTAGTGCACCTGCATTTAATGCAGCTTTAAGCATGGATTCAATTTTGGGCGTGCTGACCTGCAGAACATCACGCAAGACTTGATGATGTTCGGTTAACATTTTTCCGATCAATTGATCATCTACATCCTCTTTTTCCAATTCTGTTAGAGCATTTTTTAAGAGATCTCGGTTTTTTATTGTACCATGAAATAGTAGTAATTCATCTTCATCTAAATCTGAAAGATCTATATTTTTATCATATGATTGAACCCTAGCATTTGGATTTTTGATCTTCAATTTCTTTATAATGGCTAATCTTGCATCGCGACATCGACCCAGGATACCCATAGTATCTTTAGGCTCACAGGAATCACCCAAGACAAATGTCCCAAGGTTTGAATTTATTGATCGAATTTTTATTTCCGGATAGGACTCTAAATAAATCAGCTGCCCCATGGCAGTAGTATACTGGTCCATCATTCCTCCTGGCTCATTGAATTCCAGCACCTCAGCTGCATACGCAAGTTCCCCGATCTTTTGCTGACTCCAATCTGGTGGTTCATCAGCCATCTGTGATAAAAAATGAATCCAGTTAACCAACACTGCCGATGAGCTGCCGCAGCCTGCTTTTATGGGAATTTGACTGGCAATCTCGCAGTCGAATCCTGCTGAAAATGTGAGCCCTTCCCGTTTGCAGATCTTGATTCCGCTTTTGAAATAATCCCGCTGTTTTGTATACGTCAAATCATCCAAAGAAAAAGAGTCTTTGTCGCTAAGATCGGGTTTGTTGATGACGACCTTGCGATCTTGTCTCTTTTCACCCTTCAACGTTGTGCGAAGAGATATGGCCATGGCAATGACGGGTAAACCAAGATAATCCTGATGTTCCCCAAAAAGGCAGATTCGCCCTGGTGTACTTATTTCCAAATTTTTAATAACCCTATTGAAGAGATTACAGCAATAATAATTAACAACGACCCGGATCCATTATGGCCGTATATCATTTGCCCTACACCAAGTAATATTCCATAGACAGCCAAACATCCTAACAGCATTGATAAGATGCCCCTGGGAACAGGCCATGGTTCCGTTGAAATACCATCAGAATATTTCGCCCAACCAGGACCACCGGGATTCACTTTTTTCACAAAATTCCGCAATGTTTCATCATCATCAGGCGGTGTGAAATATGTAGCAGCAATCCATACAATTGTTGTAAGCACAGCGCCGATTACTATCTTCTGCCACCCTTCCAATCCCGACTCTCCAAAATTGAAATATCCGGCAATCATCAGAGAACTGATCATGGCTACAATTTCCGTATATGCATTGATCCGCCACCAAAACCAGCGCAGGATGTAAATCAGTCCAGTCCCGGCGCCAATCATCAGCAAAAGGGTAAAGGCCTGCCCGGCGCTGGTAAGCAGGAGCCCGAGGCCTCCTCCAAGAATAATTGATAGAACGGTGAACATGCGTCCTGCAGCGACGAGATGTTTTTCTGATGCATCGGGTTTTATAAATCTGTGATAAAAATCATTCACCAAATAACTGGCACCCAGATTCAATTGTGTTGACATAGTGCTCATAAAGGCGGCAATAAGCGAAGCTGCGACAAGCCCAAGCAAACCAGAAGGAAGCAGTGTGAGCATGGCCGGATAGGCAACATCGTGGCCCAATTTATCTTCCGGTAAGTTGGGAAACGCTTTTTGAATGTCCGCCAATTCCGGGAAAATAATGAGCGATGAAAGAGCGATCAAGATCCAAGGCCAGGGGCGCAATGCATAGTGTGCCACATTAAATAAAAAGGTCGCTCCTACAGCATTTTTTTCATCTTTAGCAGAAAACATACGTTGAGCGATATAACCACCACCGCCCGGTTCTGCTCCGGGATAATAACTGGCCCACCATTGCACAGCCAGTGGCACTAGTAACACTGGTACCCACAAATTGGGATCAGACAGATCTGGAATCAGCGCCAATTTACCGGATACATTTTCATGGGAGATCAAGTTGGAAAGACCGCCGATTTCAGGCAACCCCAATATGTAAAACATGCCCCAAATGGAGCCAATCATTGCTAAAGTGAATTGAACAAAATCTGTAATTATTACCGCTTTCAGGCCTCCCAGAGCTGAATAAGCCAATGTGATAGAACAGGCGATTGAAAGTGTCATCCAACCCGGTAAACCAAGTACTATTTCACCAAACTTCACTGCCGCCAGGCTCACAGCTCCCATCACCAACACATTGAAGATTAGTCCCAAGTAAAGTGCACGAAAGCCGCGTAGAAAAGCGGCTGCCTTTCCGCTGTACCGCAGCTCATAGAATTCTATATCTGTGAGCACACCAGATCTCCGCCAGAGCTTGGCGTACACAAACACTGTCAGCATTCCCGTAAGCAGAAACGCCCACCAGGCCCAGTTTCCAGAGACACCATTCTGGCGTACCAGATCGGTAACCAAATTGGGAGTATCAGTGGAAAAGGTCGTAGCTACCATGCTAACCCCCAACAACCACCAGGGCATATTGCGCCCTGCTAAAAAGAATGATGCGGTATCTTTGCCGGCTTGCTTCGAGGCCCATAACCCCACAGCCAAAGAAAGAGCAAAATATGCTCCAATAATGATCCAGTCTAAAGTTGAAAGCACCATTTACATATGATCATTCAACCCAAATATGGGTTTATTCGTCTTCCACTTCCCTCGCGTAAAATCGGGGATCTTTACAGATGTACTGCCAAGCCTAATCGATTTTTCTGAAAGCGGGCTGATGACGCTCATGCTTACGGCATCA
>JASLML010000022.1 GCA_030746535.1 Fidelibacterota bacterium | reverse complement strand
TGAAAAAAACCTCAATCCCATTTCTGTACTGCAATATGGCCGGCGCGCAGGATGAACTCATTTTTGACGGCTCATCCATAGCTATGGATTCGGACGGCAGCATCATCGGAATGGGATCTCCCTTTTCTGAAGAAACCGTAATGGTTGATCTTGATTCCAAAAATCCGGTAGCATTTTCACCTATGGAAAGGGAAGAAGAGCTCTATTCGGCCCTTGTGCTTGGGGTGAAGGATTATTTTCGGAAAACACATCATTCCGAAGCAGTTATCGGCCTTAGCGGCGGGATTGATTCCAGTTTGGTCGCATGCATTGCTTCGGATGCGCTGGGACCGGAAAATGTACACGGCATTTCAATGCCGTCGGAATATTCCAGCGGACACAGTAAAGATGATGCGGAAGCACTTGCAAAAAATCTCGGAATCCATTTTCAGTCCGTACCGATAAACGAGGTTGTGGACACGTACGGATCAGTGCTGAATTCAACATTTGAGGGAACAGAGCAAAACGTGGCGGAAGAAAATTTACAGGCTAGGGCACGAGGAAATATCCTGATGGCCATGACGAACAAATTTGGATGGCTTTGCCTATCCACAGGGAACAAGACCGAGCTTGCTCTTGGATACTGCACACTCTACGGCGACATGAGCGGCGGACTTGCCGTCATATCCGATTTGTCCAAATCCGATGTGTACGCCTTATCAAAATGGGCCAACCGAAACGGAGAAAGAATTCCTAAAAGCTGCATCACGAAAACACCGTCTGCCGAGCTCGCCCCGGGGCAGGAAGATCCGTTTGATTACGATGTTGTAAGTCCGCTCGTGGATGCGATGGTGGAGAAAAGAAAAAGCCCTGGAGAACTGATAAAAGGAGGCGCTGAATCTAATCTTGTTCATGATCTTGCACGGCGAATACGTTTAAACGAGTATAAAAGAAGGCAGGCGGCCATCGGACTGAGAGTTACCAGGAAAGCATTCGGAATGGGGCGTAGAATTCCGATTGTAAATCATTTCAAAGGAGATTGATGTGAAGCATTTGCTTATCACTTTATTCATTTTTTCGATCGTAAGCCAGTACGTTTCTGCACAGCAGAAGACGCCGGCGGATTATTGGCTCTCGCTGAGCAAGGAAGAAAAGCTCACATTTGTGAATGGAGCATATGCTATGGCATCACGGCTGAAGACTCATCATAAAGTGGAAGTGCAAAAGCAATACAAGGGGAATCCGACATTTATTGAGCCCTACTACATTGAGCGGTATTACGAAATCATTGATGAACATTTGTCCACGGAAGTAGGACGAAATTTATCGCTTATCACTGGATCGATGGATGCGCTCTATGCCAATTCGGACAATGTCAGGATTCCGCTTACGGAAGCCATCCGGATCGTGTCCTTGGCTCAGGACGGCGAACGAAAAAAGGGTGATTTGCTGCTGCTGAAAGCCCAGAAAAAGTATAAACCTTAATTGTATTTAACCTCGGCTTCATAACCAAACTAATGTCTACAAACCACATACGAAATTTTTGCATCATTGCTCACATAGATCACGGCAAGTCCACACTTGCGGACCGTCTTCTGGAAGTGACGCACACGCTTCGGAAAAAGGATATGAAGGCGCAGGTGCTGGATTCCATGGATCTCGAGCGCGAGCGCGGCATTACCATCAAGAGCCACCCGATTCAAATGCATTACGATCATTCTGACGGAAACGAATATATTTTCAATCTCATTGATACACCCGGCCACGTGGATTTTTCGTACGAGGTCAGCCGCAGCCTCGCCGCATGTGAGGGAGCGTTACTGCTGGTGGATTCAGCGCAGGGAGTTGAGGCTCAGACCGTCAGCAATGCTTACCTGGCGATTGACCACGATTTGGTCATCATTCCGGTCATCAACAAAATTGATCTTCCAAGCGCACGCGTGGATGAAGTAACTGGACAAATCGTAGAACTCATCGGATGCAAACCGGAAGAAATTATTCAAACCAGCGCAAAGGAAGGATTCGGGATTGATGAATTGTTGCATGCGATCGTAGAACTGGTTCCGCCACCAATGGAGAACTACAATACTTCACCGCGGGCGATGATCTTCGATTCTACGTATGATAATTACCAAGGCGCCATTCCGTACGTTCGCGTGATGGACGGCGTGATCACGCCCGGAGCGCGTGCAAAATTTTTCGCGCACGACAGAGAATACGACATCAGTGAAGTTGGTCATTTTGTGATGAACCGTGTTAAGGCGAAAGAACTTCGGTCAGGCGATGTCGGTTACGTGGTTGCCAGCATCCGCGATGTGAACCATGTGCTTCCCGGCGATACGCTCACAACAAAAGAGAATGCGGCAAGTGAACCGCTTCCCGGATACGAAGAAATGAAGCCGATGGTTTTTTCCGGACTGTATCCGGCGGATTCTGATGATTACGAACAACTTCGGCAGGCACTCGAAAAACTAAAGCTGAATGATGCATCGCTCATTTTTGAACCGGAAACCAGTGAAGCGATGGGATTCGGTTTTCGCTGCGGATTTCTCGGTCTGCTGCACATGGAAATTATCCAGGAACGGCTCGAACGGGAATTTGACCTGACGCTGGTTACGACGACGCCGAATGTGAAGTACAACCTGAATTTGCGGGATGGCTCGGAAATGGAAGTGGACACTCCGGCGAAAATGCCTCCTTCAGGCGAAATTGAAACCATCAATGAGCCCTATGTGTCTGCGGAGATCGTTACACCAAAAGAATATATCGGGGCGCTGATGAAGCTGTGCCAGGCAAAGCGCGGTATCTATAAGAATACGGATTACCTTACAGCGGACAAAGCGCAGCTGCATTATGAGCTTCCGTTGGGCGAGATTATTTTTGATTTTTATGATAAACTGAAATCTGTTTCACGCGGATATGCATCGCTGGATTATACGCTTCAGGATTACCGTCCGGGGAAACTCCAGAAACTGGACATTTTGCTGGCAGGTGATTCGGTGGACGCATTGTCGAGTATTGTGCATGCGGATGAAGCTTACCAGCGCGGCGTAGCGCTCTGTTCAAAGCTGAAGGAACTGATTCCGAGGCAGATGTTCGAAGTGGCAATTCAGGCCTCCATCGGAACGCGGATCATTTCCCGTTCAACGGTAAAAGCGCTCAAGAAAAATGTGACAGCTAAATGTTACGGCGGCGATATCACGCGGAAGCGGAAACTGTGGGAAAAGCAGAAGGCAGGGAAGAAGCGAATGAAAAAGATCGGCAAGGTTGAAATTCCTCAGGAAGCGCTGCTTGCGGTGCTGGAGTTGGATAAAGATTGATGAGCCGCAAACCACAAAGAGAAATAATTGTTAAAAGCTTAAAGCTCACTCTGTGATCTCTGTGGCCTTAAAATTTACCTTCGTGAAGCTTGGCGTTATTCGTGGCTAAGAAAAAAACCACATACTGGCAGGATACCGCCACACCGTTTTACAGTTTTGTCTTTACACTTCCGCTGTTTTTGATCTATGAACTCGGTGTATTTGCCATTACCAAGAATGAATTAATGGTGCTTAGGAATGGCGCGGATGTTCTGATGCGCCAAGTGCTCGGCGCACTCGGAATGGTCGGTATGTATGGATTCAGCGGAGCGTTTTTGATTGGATTTATGGCAGCATTCATGCGGCAGAAAAAAGCACTCGCAACCACAGCAGTACGCAGTGAATATCTGCTCAGGATGCTTGGGGAAAGCGTCATGTGGGGCTGCATCCTGTTCCTCATCATGTCCTACGCGCCGGTACTGCTGATGTCGCCGGTGCTTGGCCAGGTGATTCAGCAGGGCGTACTTGCCATCGGAGCCGGACTTTATGAAGAATTTGTCTTTCGCGTGATTCTTATAACCGGATTTGCCGCTGTTTTGGGATTCATTTTTCAGTGGGAACGCCCTGCAAGGCGCGCCGGAGCAATAGTGCTTGCAGCCGGATTATTTTCAGCTTTTCATTTTGTCGGTGAATTCGGCGATGAACCGAGCATGTTTCTGTTTATGATTCGATTCATTGCCGGCATATTCCTAGGTGTATTGTACAATTTCCGCGGATTTGGAATTACAGCTTATACTCATACTATTTATGATTTAATTGTCCTTTTTCAGGTCTCTACGCGTTTATGAAACTTTATGCAGCGAAAATCGTCTAAATGCACAATCATCGGCTAGAGAGAATGATCAAAAAAATCCTGCTATTTCTATTAATCCCGATTCTTGTTTTCGGAAAGAATATGTCGCGTTTCGATGCAGTTGTATTTCCGGATTATTATTATCAGGGAATCATGGTCGAAATTCAGGCGGTGCCGGATTCAGGAAAATCGTTTCAAGCATTTTCTCTAACCGTGCCGGCTGATGTGGATTCTGCATTTATGGTCAATAAATCCGGAGAAAATACCATTTCACTTCCGGTAAAACAGATGGACAAATTCAATCGGATAGATGTCCCAGGATCGTCCGCTTCCGCCCGCATTTTTTATTTTTACTCACCAGATAGAACAGATAGGCTTGTGTCATTTACCTACGATTTAAATATCTCAACAGCGTTGGACGATGCTCATATTCTCATTCAGGAACCTATGGTGGCAGAGCAATTCAAAATTTCGAAATCAGAATCTGAAAAGTTCGAGGATCCACACGGACTTACATTTCATCGATTTCATGTGTCTAACGTGAAAGCAAATGAGGCAGTTTCGTTCTCTGTTTCGTATCGTAACCAGTCCGGAAAAACAACGATGGAAGTTTTAAGAAATGCATTGAGCGCAGATCAGCCGGATATGAGCGGGCACGAACCGGAATTATCAGAAAATCCAATTCAGCGCCATATATTGCCGACGTGGCAGCCTCTTATAGTGCTAGGAGTATTTGCTTTTGCTGTCGGAATCTTGTTTGACAGAAAAAGAAAACAGGAATTACGGACAGAAGAAAATCAAGGATGTGCATCCTGCGGTAAGAGGATAAAACCCGAAGATAAATACTGTGCTAATTGCGGAAAGGAACTGTAAATGATTCCCGTACTATTTGAGATTGGACCCATCAAAATTTATGCCTACGGCTTTATGCTGGTTGTGGCATTTTATTCATGTTATTTCCTGCTGGCAAAAGATTTGAAACGGCTTGGACATGATACAGAACTTGCGTCCAGCATTATCATGGCCGCTGCCATTGGCGGAATTGCCGGATCCAAAATTTATTACCTCATTGAAAATTTCAGTAGAACAATACAGGATCCGATCGGCATGATATTCAGCGGATCGGGACTTGTTTTTCTCGGCGGACTGATAGGCGGAACACTGGGCGTTACAATCGTGCTGAGAAAGCGAAAATTATATTGGCTTACGTTTGCCGATGTGGTGGCGCCACTTCTGATTCTTGGGTACGCCATTGGACGAGTTGGCTGTTTTCTCGTTGGTGATGATTACGGGATTCCTAGCCGCCTTCCCTGGGCAATGAACTTTGAGAAAGGCCTTCCCTCTACCACCACACACAGTTTTGAAGCATATTATCCCTGGGTGGATATTTCCGGTTGGACCGCTGGTCCGCTTACGGTTCACCCGACGCAAATGTACGAAACGATTCTTGGTCTGCTGATTTTTGCATTTTTATGGAAAAAAAGGACATCGATTGTCCGTGCAGGTAGTTTGTTCTTCATGTATCTGATCTTGGCGGGTACTGAGAGGTTTATGGTTGAATTTCTTCGAACGAACCAAAAATACCTCCTTGACACATTTTCCGGCGCACAAGTGATTTCTTTGCTGATGATTGCAGCAGGTTCAGCATTTTTCCTGATGAAAAGCAAATCTGACATTCCCGATCCATCGCCTTAACCTATCATGCATTTGCGATTCATTTTAAGCATCAGTTTCATCCTTTGCTTCAGTTTTGCCGCGGATATAGATGAAACAATAATTTTTCCAGACAGACCGGAATTTCGATCGGATAAAATCATAACATTACCAGACGGAACTGCATTTCACCTCGACATCAGAAGCAGGGAAGCAGCAGCCGTGCTTCCCGATGGCGAAATACGATTTACAGGCGGATTCGGCAACGGATACGGACATTTTATGGAACCGGTTGATATCACTTCTGACGGGGTATCCGTTTTTGTGTGTGACCGCGCCGGGAATGCCATCATTCAGTTAACGCGCCGGCTGGAAGTGGTGAAAGCATTTTCGTTTAATCAGTCAGGATTCTCAGAGCCAATGTTTCCCTCTTCTGTATCAGCCAGTCAAAATGGATATGTGGCGGTGCTTTCCGAAGATCGCCGTCTTGTACTGGTAAAACAGCCGCAGGAAGATTTATGGACGATTGTCGCGGATTTGGACAGGCAACCTGTTTCAATCCCATGTCCTGAAACCGTGAGGTTCACTTCTTTGCATTCCATAGTCATCACGTCTTCCTGCAGTAAAACCGAATACACTTTTTCACTTTTCGGAAGATTGCTAAGTGCACGATTGATAACAGGCGGAGACTGATTGGTGAAATATTTGAAGTCTTTTCTTGTGTTATGTTCGGTTCTGTTTCCGAAATCACCATACGCTGCCCAGGCTGATTCTGCCGACGCCGCTTTCATCGCATCTCTACCTGATCTTGATTCTTTGCTTGCAGATCAGCAGCAGACTGAACTACTGGAATTATCGGTAAAGCATGAGCCCAAAGAAGCATCGGATATTTCCGCTTCAGGAACCGCTTTCCGCTCCATGGATATGTCACCATTGGCAGGTTCTGATTTAGGCGGCGGATTGAAATTGCAGCTAAACGGAAACCTGACAGAGAACATTCAAGTGAGCGGTATTTTGTCCGATCAAAGTTCGCCGATCCAGCCGCGCGGTGATACCAGAAAAATCCGCGATCTTGATGAAGTGTATGTAAAAGTGACGCATCCGAATATTTCCGTCACCGCCGGTGATTATTATTTAAAGATGAACTCAGGTAAGTTATTAAATATTAACAAAAACCTGATTGGGATAAAGAGTAGCTTTAAGTATAATAATGTGATAGGATCAGCATTTTTTGCCGGCGCAAAAGGCAATTACCGCGAATTTAGAATGAAGGGTGAAGAGGGAAATCAGGGGCCTTATATGCTGGCGTCGGGCGGTGACTTCAGGAACCAGACGATTGTTGCTGGATCCGAGACGGTGTGGCTGGATGGAATGCAGTTGACGCGCGGGAATCAATATGATTATACGATTGACTATTCTACCGGCGAGCTGACCTTTGAACCCAAACATCTGCTGCATTCGGATTCTGACATTGTAGTGGAATTCGAATCTACGGATGCCAAGTATAGGAGAAACACGGCAGGCTCGTCTCTTTCTCTGAAAAAAGAAGGAAGTTTTCTTGAGGTCAATTGGATCCGCGATTTTGACGATCCTTCTTTGAGCGGAAGCGCCTATGCATCCTCGGATCTGGAATTGATCAAAACGGCAGGCGATGAGCACATATCCGTGACCGGCGCAGTTGAGGATTCTGCAGGAATGTACGTTTTTGAGGATAACATATTTGTTTACGATCCGGATGCAATGATGGCAGGGAAGCGTTTTATGGTTTCCTTTTCGCTCGATCGTGAATCCGGTGCTTACAAAAGAGACATTTCCGCGGACGGCACGTTGTATTATTCCTTCGTGCCCAAGGAAAGCCGCAGCGGTTATGTTGATCTTTATGATCCCGGCAAGACTCTTGACAAACCCGAAAATATCAGTTTGATCCATGTGCGGTCCGGCATTCCGCTTTCGCAAA
This sequence comes from Fidelibacterota bacterium, assembly GCA_030746535.1. Classification (GTDB taxonomy): domain Bacteria; phylum Fidelibacterota; class Marinisomatia; order Marinisomatales; family TCS55; genus JAAZYX01. Next base: position 21,517 of record JASLML010000022.1, on the reverse strand, counting down.
ATCAAATGCTTCAAGTGCATGCTGGAATATCTCAGTTCGATCAAAATCGTTTATCCGCAATTGGAGATAAAGACAATACGGGCAGCATATTCCAATTAGCGCTAGAGGGAAATGGAATTAATCTCGGTCGCGGATTTGGTCTGGATTATGCCGTTTCAGCTTTTCAGAAGGGCAGCCGGTATCAGCCAATGGAACGGGATCAGCATGTTTCATTCGAAAGGAATTGGAACATAACAGGCGCTGAATCCGGCAAAGAAATATTATCTGATATCAGCGGAAAACTTCAGCTTCCTTCGGGCGGAATCCTATCGTCATCGTATGCACACTATTCTGTCGGTAATCTTCAAAGAGAAAGAATACAATCCGGGCTGGAATCTTCCTCGCGTTGGCTCCCGGAATTGAAAGCATCCTTCAGTTCGGTGAAGGGCGAGCGGGATTTTATCCAGCGGTCGTTTTTTGTAAAAATGCTGCCCGGCTCCATTCATCCATTTGTGAATCTCAAAAGTGAAACGAGAACATTGGAAGATAAATGGGGTGAATTCTCCGGCGGACTGGAATTCGGAAAAGGAAACAATTCCATGAAATTCTCCGTCGGCCAGCGGGATGATTATGTATATTCCTTTGAAAACGCCCACATGGGACAGATTAGCGAAGCAGTATTTGGGTCTCTGGATATATCCCGAAGAACAGAACGAGGATGGTCCGGCGAAATGCAGATTCGGAAACGCATTACCCAAAACAGCATCCAAGAGTCAAAGACAGACATCAGCCTTGCTCATATTCGGTCGCATTTCCGACGGAACAATCATCCGATCCGGTTCGATATAAAATTAAAACAGGAATCCCGGCTGGGAAGTGGAAGAATCATGGTGTACGATTCTGTCGGCGCTGGGCTGGGCGGCTTTCGTTACGATGAAGAATTCGATACATTTATTGAAGACCCCAATGGCGCCTATGTAGGTTTTGCTGTTGCATCCGGAATTCGCCGACCCGTGAAAGCTGTCGGTTTAACTGAATTATTTGAAGTGGATTTCAGCAAAACGACCTACATGAAATTAGATGGAATAAAACTGAGAATTAATCTTTCTGCTGACCTTTCCGGATCAGCCGGCGATCCCACAGACTGGATGTTTGCCGCTCTCGAAAATGAATCCATCGAACGAAGCAGATGGATGGCCCGCACCGAAATTTCGTATCGGCCGGTTAGCGGACATAGACAGCAGACAATTTCCTGGGTTTCCCGCAGAGATTTGAATGCGCTGGATTTGCGCGGCACCGACATTTCCGAACATCGGGAGGCTTCCGCTGAATGGAAAGAATCATTACGTCGGCATTTTAGGTGGACAATGAAGGGAATTGTATCCGATCACGATGCCGCTTCAACGGTCAGCAGTTTCCGAAACCGGACATCCGAAGGGCAGTGGTTGGAAAGCGGATTCGAATGGAATGTCAGGCCGGATTTGGAAGTGATTGCACATATTCAAGGCGGCGTAGATAGAGGTGTGCACCGAAACGATTCCTATTCCGGAAAGGCGATGGGACTTCATGCATCTGTTATAAAACGCATTGGACTGATAGGCAGAATTCGGGGAGAAATAACGCTGAATGAATCCTGGATGGATGAAGCAGCATCGGCAAGTCTTCCGCCGGAAGCATTGCAGGGGTTCGCATTGGGAAAAACATTTCGGATGCAAATCACTACGCACTTTTTATTCAAGAATGCAATGTCCATGAACCTCAGCGTAAACACAATTTCCGATGCACGTTATGAAAATCTTATTAATCTCAGAGGAGAGATTCGTGCAAATTTTTAAATCCATAATTCTATTCGTTTCGATTGCCCATGCAGGCAATTTACAGATTGATTCTGTCGTCGTTCGGGATCATCCGAAACTGCTTCCTCATGTGGGAATGAGAATTTTTGAATCCGTAAAGGGTTCGCCTGTTGATGAAAATGTTTCAGAAGCTGCTTTCAAAATTTGGTCGCAGACACCATTTCTGTCGAATGCCTCACATGTTTCTCTTGCCCGTTACCGATCTTCCAAAATTGCTGCAGTCATATCCATGGATCCGGTATTCAACAGCCATGTATCCGGAATGGTTGGTACGGGGAAGAATCCATCGGGCTTTTGGGAATCGCAGGGTGAAATAAATCTTCACCTTGAAAATGTCTGGGCAACCGCCGGCGCGCTCGATGTATCATGGAATCGGTTGAACGCAGGATCACAATTCACTGAAATATCGGTTTCGGAACCATATCTTCCTGTTGTACCGATTGGTTTGCATGCCGGATGGAAAGAACATCTTCAGGATGCAATGTCTCTCTTGAGAGCTACGGAATTTTCAGCGCTCTTGCATTCACAACATGGTTGGACGTGGAAAACCGGATACAGAAAAACAACTATTCGCCCAACCGATGCAGCCCAGAAAGAAGGATTTGAATCGTCATTATCCGAAACAGCAGTTCTCGGTCTGTCGAAGATTACTGTAGATCATCCTTGGCTTCCGAAAAGCGGATTTAAATTTGACGCATTCGCTGAATTCGGTGTTGAAGAACGAACAGTGTCTGCATCATCCATTGCATCCGCAAAAGTTGAAGCAGCATATTTTCATCCCGTTTCGGACCGCTGGATCTGGATGACCGGATTAAAAACCAGCGGAACATTTTCCGGAAGCGGTTCGATACTGCCGGCGCAGCAAGTCAGGTTTGGCGGTGTGCGGTCGCTTCGGGGATACAGCGAAGATTTTTTCCGGTCGGACTGGGTGGTGATCCCGACCATTGAAATGCGGTTCGCAGCACTGAAATTCCTGCAGTTTTCGGGATTCATAGAAACTGCATTCCAATCCTCAAATGTTGAAAATCCAATGAGCTGGGGATTTGGACTGATTCAAAAAACCGAAGCTGCAGTGCTTCAAGTGTATTACGGACTCGCCAGAGGAAAAGCGGCTGCTGATGGAACCATCCACATTAAATTGACAGGACTATTATGACAAAAAGAAAGAAGAAATCACGAGATATGCTTGAAGGAATTTTACAGGTAACACAAAAAGGGTTCGGGTTTGTGCTTATGCCGGACGATGAGCCGGATATTTTTGTAGGCAGGCGGCAGCTCCGCGATGCCATTCATGGTGATAAAGTGAGGGTAAAGCTCAAGAATCAAAAGCGGACCGGGAATCCGAGAGGAGTCATCACGGGAATCGTGGAACGCAACACCCGAAGATTTACCGGAACAACCTATGCAAGGGGAAGAGATATGTTTCTCTCCATTTCGCCGGTAACGCCGGAACGAGGGATCAAGCTCAAAAGACATCCCAAAAAACGTCTAAAGGAAAATGTGATCATCACGGCGGAAGTGCTGGACTGGGGGACGTCGGTTACGCCGATCTTTGCGAAACCGGTTCAGATCATCGGCGATTCTGCAAATCCGGTAAATGATTTCAATCTCATTTTGTCGAAATACGGTTTCCGCGACACCTTTCCGAAGAAAGTCATGGCTGCGGTTCAAACGTTTTCCGAGGGCAGCATTTCGAGAGAAATTCCCAACAGAAGGGATATACGCGATTGGACCACCTTTACCATTGATCCCGAAAGTGCGCGGGATTTTGATGATGCAGTTAGTATTCAGAAAACGAAAACGGGATTTTCGCTCGGCGTGCATATTGCGGATGTGAGTTTTTTTGTAACGCCCGGATCAGCTTTGGACAGGGAAGCGCTGAATCGCGCGACATCGGTGTATTTTACGGAAGGTGTGGTTCATATGCTTCCGGAAGAACTTTCCGCTGATCTATGCTCATTACGCCCGGAAATTGACCGTCTTGCGATGACAGCACTCATGGACATTGATTCCGCCGGGAAAGTTGAATCCTACGACGTATTTCCATCTGTGATCCGAAGCGATAAGCGTTTCACATATGAAGACGTTCAGGATATTCTGGATGGAAAGACAAAAGGACGGTTTGACCAAAAGGTTCAGCTCTTGAACAAACTGGCGGGGATTCTTTTTAAGAATAGGTCGGATAAAGGCAGCATAGATTTTGATATTCCGGAGCCGGTGTTTTCGATGGGAAAAGGCGGTATTCCTCATGAGATCAGACCGAGCGAGCGAAAACAAAGCCACAGAATCGTTGAAGAATGTATGCTAATTGCAAACCAAACCGTCGCAGAATTGATCACGGAGAAATCCAAAAAAAGCAAATTAGGCGTTTACAGAATTCATGATAAGCCAAACAAGGATGATGTCAGCAAATTCTTGGACTTGATCAGCCGGCTCGGCATTTCTGTACCAGCAAAAGGAAAAGATATTTCTTCCGCAGATTTCAGGGCAATTTTGCTCGAAGTTGAAGATTCGCCGTACAAAAGTTTGATTGTTACAGTTGCGCTTCGTACGATGAGCAAGGCGATGTATTCCATGAAAAACCGCGGGCATTTCGGACTTGCCTTCGACCGGTACACACATTTCACATCGCCGATCCGGCGCTATCCGGACCTTGCGGCGCACCGCCTCATTCGAAAGCTGCATCTCAATGATACATCTTATTCGCAGTACGATCGCAAAGCTGTTCAGGCTGCAGTTGACCAATCCAATGATGCTGAAATTCTGGCGCTTCAGGCAGAGCGGGAATACATCAAGCTGAAACAGCTTCGGTGGCTGGATCAGCAGGATAGATCATCATTTGACGGCGTCATTTCCGGAGTTGTACAATTCGGTTTATTTGTGGAATTGAAGGAATCAATGGCCGAAGGGTTGGTCCACGTGGACACCATGGATGATTCATTTGTGTACGACGAAGATTCTTATTCCCTGAAAGGAAAAAAATCGGGAACGGAGTACCGCCTTGGTGATCCTGTGAAGGTAAAGGTGGTGGAAGTGCTGATCGATAAACAGCGAGCCAATTTTGTGTTGGATGATGATGCGTAAAACTGCAGGTCTGTTACTCATTGTTCTTTTCATCGGATGTGAAATTCCCAAAAGGAATGCGCTTGGTGCGGATAATGAACTGATGGTGGTGTGCTCGAAAGAACGGCGGAATGATATGCGCGAAATTTTATCCGCTATTTTTTCCGATACCATTTACACTCCCCAGCCGGAACCGGTTTATAAGATCAAATTCATTGATCCGAATTCGTACGGAAAGATCAAACGAAATGTTCATATCGTTTTCGGTTCGGTCGGAACTGACGTTTCCGATCCCGGAACACGGTTGATGAAATCATTGCTTTCGGAGGATCAGTTCAGCGCATCCATTAACGGAACGAACCAGCTCATTTTATCGGAAAATGTTTTTGCAAGCGGCCAGCTTGTTCTGTTTATCAGCGGACAATCGGTGGATCAAATTTTAGAACGAGCAATGGTGCAGGGATCAAAAATTCTAGATCATTTTGATACGCTATATGAAAAGAGGCAGAAAAAGCATCTCTTCGAAAAAGCCCGTCAAAAAGAACTGGAAAACCGGCTGAAATCCGATTACGGATGGAGCATGAAAATCCCGTGGGGATACACCATTCTTCGGGAAGAAGAGGAAAGCGGTCTCTTTTGGATGGGACGGGATATTCCCTATCGCTGGATTGCGGTCCACTGGCAGGAAGGACTTATAGCGCCAACGCCCGATTCCGCTTCGGGTGTGTTTCATGCATTTGTTTCTGAAGTTTTGGAATCCATCCAAATCAGTGACTATAAATTTGCTTCGGAAGAATTTGTTTTTAACAATTGGACGTCCCAAAAATACACAGGAATATGGGAACACAAAGAAGAAGCACAAGGCGGTCCGTTCAAAGGATACCTCTTTTATGACGGGATTTCGAACAGGACCTACATTTTGTATACGATGGTTTTTCATCCGGGAAATGATAAATCGCTTCTGCTGAAACAGCTCGATCTGATCGCTGAGACGTTCTTTGTTGATCCGGGTGGATTTGAGTAGTTTAAGACAGTAATTTATCCGATGCGCAGAAGGCAATACCCATGAAAACGCTGATTATTTCCCCAACATACAACGAGAGTAAAAATATTGCTGATCTCGTCCGAAAGGTCAATGCGGTCAACCCCGATTACCATTTGTTGGTCATTGATGATAATTCTCCCGATGGAACCGGCGATCTTGTGGAAAATCTCCAGAGTCAGTACGCAAACCTGCATTTGGAAAGGCGGCCCGGAAAAGCGGGTCTCGGTACGGCGTACTGCTTCGGATTTCAATGGGCGTTGGAAAAAGGGTACGATGTTATTGTTCAGATGGATGCAGACCTTTCTCATAATCCGGAAGACCTCCCCGGACTGATTGCAGGACTTGAAAAAAATGATCTCGTTATCGGAAGCCGGTATGTTCAGGGCGTTAGTGTTGTCAACTGGCCGATTCGCCGGCTCGTGCTGAGTTACGGAGCGAATCTCTACACGCGGATCATTACAGGACTTCCGGTGAAAGACGGCACCGGCGGTTTCAAAGCGTGGAAGCGGAAAACACTGGAAGCAATTGATTTTGAACGGGTGCGGTCCCAGGGATATTCATTTCAGATTGAAATGAATTTCAGGACGTGGTGCAATGGATTTACTATCAACGAGCATCCAATCATTTTTGTGGACCGAACCATCGGTGAATCCAAAATGTCTAAACACATCATGGTTGAAGCCATTTTTATGGTCTGGAAGCTGAAATTCAAACAGATCTTTCGTAGGCTGTAAAAAATTCAAATGGATATTTCGATCTGCATCGTATCTCTGAATTGTTCCAAGCGGCTTGCCGAATGCCTCAAGACGATTCCTGGCGCTGTTGGCGATGCTGACTGGGAAGTGCTGGTCGTGGATAATCAGTCAACGGACGGTACAGTGCAAATGCTGAAGCGAGATTTTCCGGATGTTCGGGTAATACCGTACAATGAAAATGCCGGATTCGCGAGAGCGCAGAATCACGCCATCGCACATGCGGAAGGTGAATTTATTGTAGTGCTTAATCCGGACACGCTTGCAGAACCGAATTCGCTTTCCATTTTGAGAGATTATATGATTTCCAACCCGAAGGCAGGCGTATGCGGGCCAAAAGTGCTTAACGAGGACTTATCCTTCCAGAGGTCCTGTCGGCGCGGAATTTCAACGCCGTGGGCTGTTATTTCCTATTTCACAAAGCTGGACCGAGTCTTCAGGAATAATGCATTTTTCACAGGATACCATCTCGGCCATCTGAACGAGGATGAAACTCGAGAGGTTGGCGGAGTGTCGGGATCGTGCATGATGATTCGAAAAGAAATCCGCGACACGGTCGGCTACTTTGATGAGCAGTTTTATCTGTATCAGGAAGATTCCGATTACTGCATTCGCGTGGCTGAAGCTGGATGGAAGGTCGTCTATCTTCCGGATTCGCAGATCATTCATGCCGGAGGACTTGGTGGAACGCGCGTCAACAGGCCGCTGATTTTCCGATCGGTGCTTGAGTGGCATCGTTCCTATTTCAAACTCTACCGGAAGCATTTTGCGCATGAATATCCGTTTTTGTTTAATATTTTCTATTATGCGGCGATGGCGGTTAAACTCGCCTTTGGCCTCATGAGAACACCCTTGAGAAGATCCTACTCTTAACATGGCAGACTATTTACTGGAATTTGAAAAACCGCTCGAAGAGATCGAGCAGCGCATTCTTGCGATGGAAACATCCGTCGGCGAAGACGGCGCTGATGCAGGAAAAATTCGTGAATTAAAGGAAGAGCGCGACAAGAAGCTGACAGAAATTTACGGATCCCTGAGCCGATGGCAGCGCGTACAGCTTGCCCGCCATCCGAACCGCCCATACAGCATGGATTACATCAAGGAATGGTGCCCGGATTTTACCGAACTGCACGGCGACCGCCATTTCGCCGATGACACTTCTGTTGTGTGCGGACTCGGAAGTATGGACGGCGTCCCGGTCTTTTTTGTAGGACAGCAAAAGGGAAGAAACACCAAAGAAAACTTGTATCGGAATTTTGGAATGATGCGACCGGAAGGGTATCGCAAGGCGCTACGCATCATGAAACTTGCGGAAAAATTCAATCGCCCGGTGGTAACACTTGTGGATACGCCCGGTGCCTATCCCGGCATCGGTGCCGAAGAGCGAGGACAGGGGGAAGCCATCGCAAAAAACCTTTTGGAAATGGCCGCGCTGAAAACACCGATTCTAACCATCATTATCGGTGAAGGCGCGAGCGGCGGCGCACTTGGAATCGGTGTATGCGATAAAATGCTGATGCTCGAAAATACGTGGTATTCCGTGATTAGCCCGGAAGGGTGCGCTTCGATTCTCTGGAGAGATTCTGCAAAAGCCAGCGAAGCAGCAGACGCAATGAAAGTGACACCGCAGGATTTGATCGACATGGGAATTTGCGACCGAGTCGTTCCCGAACCCATTGGCGGTGCGCACCGAAATCCCAAAGAAACTGCCGATATTTTGAAATCCGTTATTTTAGAAGAGCTGAAGACGCTGTCCACCGTTGATAAACAGTCCTTCCTGGATAACAGGATTGCCCGCTACCAAAAAATGGGCGTATTCCGGGAAGACAGTTGATCTCGTACGACCATCCCGTCCGTGTGTATTACCGGGACGTGGACAAAATGAATATTGTGTATTATTCCCGGTATTTTGAAATGTTTGAAGAAGCCCGCACCGAACTGCTGCGATCCATTGGACTTGATGTTACGGAAATTGAAAAAGCGGGAACTATGCTTCCGGTTGTGGAAGCGCATGCGGATTACAAAAAAGCCGCCGGGTTTGAGGATGAAATTGTCATTCGCACAAACATTCCTGCGCTGCCCAAAGGAAAACTCCGGATTGCATACGAAGTGCTGAAAGACAATGATGTACTTGTATCAGGATTTACTGAGCACGCATTTACCAATGCGGAAGGGAAGCCGACACGGGCGCCCGAAATGATTCTAAGCGTATTGCAGAAGCATTTCTAAGCAATTTGAGCTTTGAATAAATAAATCCCTTCACCGTCCTTTTTGATGATATCCATTGTGATGTCAGCAAAACCATTATCCCTAAGAAATTGGTGAACTGCTTCCGGATTTGATAGCGGCCCGTCGCCGTGCCCGCAGCCGCCGCCATCCACAACTTCATCCGAAATAAAACAGCGTCCGTTTGGCTTCAGCACCCGCCGGAGTTCGGTCAGACCCAGTTTTGGATCTGTCCAGTGATGCAGTGAATTGATCGCCGTTGCAATAGAAAACGAATCGTTTTCAAACGGAATTGCTTCCGCTGGTCCTTCGAGAAATGTAACATTGGAATAAGATCCATCTGTTTGTTCCTTGGCGATGCGAATCATTGCCGCCGTCGGATCGATTCCTGTCACGGTTCCATTTGTCAGCATTCGTGATGCAATGCGGCAGGCGGTGCCGGTGCCGCAGCCGATATCGAGCAGCGTATCGCCGGCATTCAGCGCAATCGCCTGAATAGTCATTTCATTGGAAATATGATCGCCGTATTCGGATGCGTACCATTCCGCGGCAGCATCATCCCAAACGGGTTTATGATCTTTGTGTTCGTGCGCCATTTATTTTCGGTTAATCAAAAACACTGCCGTCATGCCGCAGATCATGCCGATTGTTGTTATAAGCGTAAGTTTTTCACCGAGATAAATGACGGCGGTAAGCATAGCAATGGCAGGGACCGTAAAAATGAATGCGCTGGCCTTTTCGCTGCCGAGTTCCATCGCGGCGATAAAATAGACTGTAGTGCCGAAGGTCATGGCGCCAATCGAAACGAGGAAGAAATTCAGCCAGAAAACGGCGTCGTGCGAGAAGATGTAAAAATCCGGCTGCATAACCGCGAGAGGAAAGGTGAAAATGCTTGCTGCAAGAAAGGACCAGAAACTGAAGGGAAGGTAGCCGATATGCTCTTTGCTCCTCGTGGAAATGATGGTAACGAACGCCCACGTGAAGGCGCCCATCACGAAATGGATATTTCCGCTCGCAAATAGTTCTTCCGGCTGCAGAGACCAGATATTCATGATCAAGGCACCGCTGATGAAGCCAAGCAGTAATCCGAAGATATCTTTTTTCTGCAGATCGGCATTGAAGAACAGTCCTGTAATGATGACGGTAAAAATCGGGTTCAATGTGGTAACAAGAACACCTCCGGCACCGGCAAGCCCGAGCTGTGTTCCGCGGAAGTAGAAATAATTGTATATCGCAAGAAACAATCCGTTCAATATGATATATTTAAAAACATAGGCGGGATATTTAAACTTATCCTTTAAGAGTAATATAACGGGGATTAAGGCGGATGCGCCGGTGAGAAACCGCCAAAACATGAGCGTATTCGGATGAGCGTATTCCCCAAGAATTTTGGCATTTGTCCATGAAATTCCCCACGTTAGCATGGCAAATGCCATGAGGATGTAGAGAGTCGTTTTGGAAGTTTTCAACCGGAGAGAAGTTTACATTCTGAAGACAGGAAAATGATGGTCTTCAACCGGTGCGTTGGAAACAACCTTGAGGGCAAGGCTGAGTACGTTTCGGGAATCTTTCGGATCAATAATGCCGTCGTCCCAGATGCGCGCGCTGGAATAATATGGATGTCCTTCCGTCTCGTATTTATCAAGGATCGGTTTTCTTAGAGCATCGCGGTCTTCATCGGATAATGATTTTCCTTCGGCTTCCAACTGCTGGGATTTGACGGTTGCCAGCACATCGGCAGCCTGTTCGCCGCCCATAACGGAAATTCTGGCATTCGGCCACATCCAGAGGAATCTCGGCTGAAAGGCACGTCCGGACATTCCATAATTTCCTGCACCGAAACTGCCGCCGATAACGAGCGTCAGTTTTGGGACGTTTGCCGTGGACACCGCCTGAACGAGCTTGGCGCCGTGTTTGGCGATTCCGCCTTCTTCGGCTTTTTTCCCGACCATGAAACCGGTGATATTCTGGAGGAACAGAATCGGAAGTTTCCGCTGGCAGCAGAGTTCCACAAAGTGAGCACCTTTGATGGAAGGTTCGCTGAAAAGTACGCCGTTATTCGCTATGATGCCTAGAGGCTGTCCGTCAATTTTTGCAAATCCTGTAACCAGCGTTTTGCCGTAATCCGCTTTGAATTCCTGGAAGCGCGAACCGTCCACGATCCGCGCGATGATTTCCTTTACATCAAACGGCTTTCTGTGATCCGTGGAAATGATGCCGTAAACATCATCCAATCCATAAAGCGGCTGTTCAATGTCTTCTGCCTTAGGTGAATCCTGTTCAGGGAAATGGTCAATAATGGAACGGCAGATTTCCAGAGCTTCCGGATCGTCTTTTGCGAAATGATCTGCCACTCCGCTGATTTGCGTGTGCATTTTTGCTCCGCCGAGTTCTTCCGGCGTAGCATCCTGTCCGATGGCTGCTTTCACGAGCGGCGGCCCGCCGATAAAAATCGTTCCTGTTTTATTCACGATGACCGCTTCGTCGCTCATCGCCGGAACATACGCACCGCCGGCTGTGCATGATCCCATCACGGAAGCAAGCTGGGGAATTCCCATCGCCGACATTTTCGCCTGATTGTAAAAGATGCGCCCGAAATGATCTCTGTCTGGAAATACCTCATCCTGCTTAGGCAGGAACGCGCCGCCACTGTCCACAAGATAGATACAGGGCAGACGGTTTTCCATCGCAATTTCCTGAGCGCGCAAATGCTTTTTGACCGTCAGCGGATAATAGGTTCCGCCTTTCACCGTGGCATCGTTGGCTACAACAACGCAGAGCCTTCCCCGGACCGTGATGATTCCGGTAATGATTCCTGCCGCTGGAAGGTAATCGTCGTAAACCTCATGTGCAGCAAATGCGGAAAATTCGAGGAAATCCGTGCCGTCGTCCTTCAGGAAGTCTATGCGGTCTCTCGCCGTCATTTTACCTCGGGAACGGTGTTTTTCGACACGCTTTTCCGGTCCCATTTTTTCGATTGCCTCAAGCCGGTTTTTTAAGTCTTCCGCTAATCCATTCAGAAACTGCTCATTTTCTTTGAAGGTGTCGGATTTTGGATCTATGCGAGTCTCGATCTGCTTCATGATGCGGCTGCCTCTTTTTCAGATGTAATGGACTGAATGAATTCTCCGGCTTTTTCCAAAAGAACGCGGTCCACGCCGGTAACGATATTTTCTTCAGCGCAGAGATCGGCGACTTCTTCGGTGCCGACGTTGCCTGATGCACCCGGAGCATAAGGGCATCCGCCGATGGCGCCTGCGCTGGAATCGTACACGGCAATGCCGTATTCGAGCCCTTTTCGAATATTGTCGAGTGCATTTCCATACGTATCATGAAAATGCAGCGCAAAAAGCGACGGACTGAAATCCGACAGGAGAGATTCGAGTACATCTTCCACGGAATCGGGAACCGCTTTGCCGATGGTGTCGCCGAGCGAAATTTCCTGAATACCTAAATCCACGAGTTTCTGGACGACATCCGCCACCTTTTCCACGCTGACAAAATCTTCATATGGGCACACCCAGCAGGTGGAAACGTATCCTCGAACACGGAGATTATTCATTTCCCAAACAGGGCGCATTTCCTCAAAGCGCTGAATGCTTTCGTCAATGCTGCAGTTGGTATTCTTTTGGGAAAAGGTTTCGCTTGCGGCAGTAAAGACGGCAACGGACTGGTATCCTGATTCGACGGCGCCTTCGAGCCCTTTAAGATTTGGAACGAGCGCTGTGTAGGTAATGTGCTCATTCCGCTCGATCTGTTGGGAAACATCCTTTGCATCGGCAAGCTGTGGAACCCATTTGGGAGACACAAAACTTGTAACCTCAATTTCAGGCAGTCCTGCGGAAGAAAGCATATTGATAAACTGAATTTTTTCTTCGGTGGAAATTGTTTTTTCGATGCTTTGCAGTCCGTCTCTCGGGCCGACTTCAACAAGTTTAACAGAAGCGGGGAATGCCATGATTACTTCCAGTTAGGTTTGCGTTTTTCAAGAAATGCAGAAATGCCTTCCTGTCCTTCTTCGGAAGCTCTGAGTTCCGCGATGAGGGCGGCGGCGTCTTCCAATTCCATGGAACGGCAGTACGATTTAAAACCCGCCATTGCTTTGGGGCCTGCTTTTTTGAGCTGTTTGATGACGGCATCTACGGTTTGGTTCAAGTCTTCTTCCGCGACGGAAAAATGCACCAATCCGATCTTTTCGGCATGCGCGCCATCGAACCGTTCGCCGGAAATGCCGAGCGCGCGAAAATGCGACATCCCAATTTTATCTACAGTAAAAGGGCCGATCACGGAAGGGATAATGCCGAGCAGCACTTCGCTCAGAGAAAAAATCGTGGCCGCGTCTGCAACAACAATATCACAGACGGTGCAGAGACCGAATCCGCCGCCGAAAGCGTGTCCGTGTATTTTCCCCACCACCGGTTTATCGCAATTATTTACGGCGGTGTACATCGCTTCGAGCAGTTCCGCATCCGCTTTGTTTTCCTCAAATGACTGCGTTCCCGCATCTTTCATGGACTGCAGATCAGCGCCTGCGCAAAAGGATTCGCCGGATCCGCTGAGCAAAATAATCCGAATAGAGTCTTCAGAAGATGCTGCTGTAAATACGTCGGTAATTTCACGAATCATATCCGTGCTCAGCGCATTGCGGACGTCCGGGCGGTTCAGCTCCACATGCGCTAAACCATCGTCTTGTGTGAATTGGATTGTCGTATAATCAGCCATAGCAGAGATCAATCGTTGAAGGCAATTTAAAGTACGACAGGGAGGACATTCGATTCAAACAATGAAGCGAATGCAATAGGGAGTTAGAAGTAGTACTTCCTGTTATCTACAATTTCAGCGTTTTCTCTCGCAGATTGAATCCATTGCGGATAGAGGCTGTTTTGTTTTTCAAAATAGATCTGTCGAAAAATGGCATCCTCTTTGAGGCGGTAATCAGCGGAATCCACTTTGCTGGATCCAAGCGCACGAAGTACGGCATAACCATGCCCGGTCTTGAGCGGACCGAGGAAATCGCCTTCTTTCGCGGACATGAGAGCGCCGTTCACAAAATTGCTTCTGCCGACCGTAAAAAGATTTTCATTCAGTTTTTTCGTCTGTTTTTCCACACGCTGAACTTTTTCCGTCTCATATTCTTCGATAAGGTCGTTTATGGATTCTCCGCCGTCAATCCGTGCGCGAATCTCATACGCCAGTGCTTCTGCAAGGTCGGATGCTTTGCTCTTTCTGAGCCGGTTTGCTAAGCGTTCATTTACATCGCTGATGGGAATTCTTCCGGCTTCCACTACGGAATCGAGCATGGCTACGGCAAATTGCCGGTCCACTTCCAGAACTGGGGAAATATCGCCGACCTCTGCGTCAAACGCAAATCGAACCGCATTCCTAATAGGACCGATCCCTGAGACAAATTGTGATGTTTCGCGAATGCCAGTTGCACGGCCGGCATTCACAGAATGCGTATCCAATGCGGCGTCGAATCCGTAATCCTGGGCATCGTAGGCAAATAGAGTAGCTTTTCTGCGAATCTCATCGCTGGTGGACGGACCCATCTCGATCTTTAGAAGAATGTGCGATGCTTTCACTTCCTTATTGCCATCTTTTGTGCGCGTATCGTGGACCTTAATAATGTGGCATCCGAATTGGGAAATAACCGGACTGACAACATCGCCGGGTTTTGCTCCGAATGCTGCATCTTCGAATTGTTTTACCATTTGTCCGGCACCAAACCAGCCGAGCGTTCCGCCGCGCCCGGAATCCGGTGTTACCTTGTTGCCGGGATCTTCCGAATACAAGTCTGCAAGTGCTGCAAAATCAGCGCCTTCGTTTAGTTTGGACTGGATTTCTTCGGCAAAATTCAGAACACTCTGCGTATCGGAGGCTGAGGGCATTTTCGGCCAAAGAACATATCTCATCTCTCGCGATTCGTCCCGTTCATAATCATCAATCGTTTTCTTGTATTCATCTTCAATTTCATCGTCAGTCGGATCGGTAACGAATTCCTCGCGGGATGCTGCTGTAACCTGGATTCCTTCAAACGTATATTTGATATTTTCCAAGATGTACCGTTCCATAATGTCGTTCGGTTCGATGGAGAGAGTGGCATTCAGGTACTGCTGAAATTTGTAGCGGGGAAGGTAAAAGGTGCGCATCCAGTTTTCAACGGCAGACCAATCCATGGCAGCCGGATTATTAAGCGCCTGCTGGTATTTTGCCATATCGAACTGTCCGTCGGTCTCAAATATGCGGCGAATGTCGGGAGGCGGATTGTTCTCAAGATGAAATAGTATTTCGTCATCGGTTACAATAATGCCGATTTCTTCAATTGCTTCATTAACAAGAATATCTTCCACCATCGAATTCCAGACATCGCTGCGGATTCGTGAAAGCATCGGTTCGTCAACTGTTTCACCCTGCAGCCGAAGCTGTTCGATCTGCATAGATACAGCATTGTTGTATTGGTCAGGGTCGATGATTTTATCGTTGACGATACCGATCGCATCCGCGGGACTGATGCGCCCGAGAAGCTGATCAATGATATTCGCACCGCCGACGAGTCCGCCGATTGCCATACTGAGGACGAATAAGAAAAGGAGGGACCACAGCACAAAATGCATGCGGTTCCTAATTCTTGTCATGACTGCCATAAATTTCCTTGCAAGATGTTATAAAAACGGTTGCGAATTTAGATAATCGGATGTGAGAAACCAACCGACATTGAGGCTGAATGTTAAGTTAGTTTCATTTAATTTATTGCTATGGAAAAAGTCGTCATAACACGCCACGGACCGCCTTCCGTGCTGCGCGTTCAATCAGCCGAATTGCCGGATCCCGCAGCAAATGAAGTGCAGATCAAGGTGCAGTACGCCGGAATCAATTTTGCTGACCTCTTAATGCGCATGGGACTTTATCCCACGGCGCCGAAACCGCCGTTCTCGCCGGGCTACGAATTATCCGGAATGGTGACCAAAGCGGGAGAAGGCGCTGATCAAGATTTAGTCGGCAAGCCGGTTATCGGAATGTCGCATTTCGGCGCTTATGTATCGGACATCAATCTTCACGCCGAGCGCGTGTTTCCATTGCCGTCCGAAGATATACTTAAACCGGCCGCGGCGATTCCCGTCAATTATCTTACAGCGTATGTGATGATGGTCGTACAGACGAACCTGAAAAAAGGCGAATGGCTTTTGGTGCACGGCATCGGCGGAGGCGTAGGCATTGCGGCGCTGCAGATCGCAAAAATTCTCGGCGCCAATGTTATCGGAACGGCATCCGCCCATAAGCACGATAGACTAAAAGCGATGGGAGTGGAACACCTGATTGATTATCATGATACGGATTTTGTGAAATATGCTAAAGATGTTACGGACGGAAGAGGTGCGGATGTGGTGCTGGATCCGATCGGCGGCTCGCATCTGAACCGAAGTTTTAAGGCAATGGGAAGTTTCGGAAGGCTTGTTAGCTACGGATTTTCCACCGCCGCCGTGAGCAACAAAAAACGGATATTTGCGCTGCTCAAAGAATTTATTGCCATGCCGAGGTTCAGTCCCGTAAAGCTGATGGGAACGAATAAGGCTGTATTCGGATGTCATCTTGGAATGCTTCAAAAACGGGAAACGGAAATGAAGCTGGCGACCGATATGCTGCTCAAGTGGTACGGCGAAGGATTGATTAAGCCGGAAATCGATTCGGTATTTCCTTTTAGCAAAGCCGGCGAAGCGCACCAGTACATTCACGACCATAAGAATTTCGGCAAAGTGTTGTTGACACCGATTGAATAGCCTTTCGCCTACGGCGGATATTCATCCGTCTCTTCATGATAATATACTTGCACCGCTGTACGGCGAAGTGATCGCCTGTGCCGAGTGCCCCCGCATTGTGGACTTCCGCACCAAAATCGCAAAAGAAAAACGGAAGCAGTTCATGGAATGGAATTACTGGGGAAAACCGGTTCCGGGCTATGGGGATCCGAATGCGAAACTTTTGATTGTAGGGCTCGCGCCCGCGGCACACGGCGGCAACCGGACCGCCCGCGTATTCACCGGCGACAAATCCGCTGATTTCCTGACAAAATGCCTGCATCATGCCGGAATCGCAAACCAGCCGAATTCCGATGCGGTGGATGACGGACTTCAGCTCAAAAATGCGTTTATGACGCCGATGCTGAAATGCGTTCCGCCCGGAGACAAACCGACCGGAGAAGAGCTCAGGAACTGCTCGGGATTTTTCAGCCGTGAAATGGACGTTCTGAAGCCAAAAGTCATTCTGGCGCTTGGTAAAATTGCCTTTGACGGCGTACTTAAATATGTGCGGAATAATTTTGACTTGAAAGTGAAGGACCATCCTTTTGGGCACGACAAGGTGTACGAAATGCCGAGCGAAATTTTGCTCTGGGGCTGCTACCATCCGAGCCCGCGAAATGTGAATACAGGCAGAATGAATGCTGACATGATGACAGCACTGCTGGAAAAAGTGAAAAAGGAAATTCGATGAAACGGTGTGTCCTCTTATGTTTGCTGGCAATTGGAATTTGCGGAAATAAAAAACTGACTCTCGCAGATGTAACCGGCAAATCACCGTTTGAAACTGCATCGCTGGGAAGAATCACATGGATTCCGGATGAAGATGCTTTTATTGTCCGCCACGATGGTGCTCTGAAAAAAGTAGATGTGGTTTCAGGCGATACAACAATCTTCATGGACAGCACTTCTTTTA
Organism: Fidelibacterota bacterium; assembly: GCA_030746535.1. Taxonomy (GTDB): domain Bacteria; phylum Fidelibacterota; class Marinisomatia; order Marinisomatales; family TCS55; genus JAAZYX01. The sequence continues at coordinate 3,884 of JASLML010000022.1, read as the reverse complement.
TGCTTTCCGATCCTGAATTTACGCAGGCACCTTGGCGTCCGGATTTTGTGCCGAGCACATTTTCGTTCAGCGAAGACGGAAGCAAAATCCTCTTTCTGTCGGAACGAAAACAGATTTGGCGGCGGTCTTATTTCGGAACATTTTGGGTTATGGATGCGGCTTCAGGTGAGATTCAATCCGTTTCAAAGGATAACAGCGATCTCAGGAATGTGAAATTTTCACCAGACGGTTCAAAAGTCGCCTACGTAAGGAAAGACAATAATATCTATGTGTTTAACCTCAAATCGAAGCGTGAGAAAAAACTAACCAGAACGGGATCGGAAGTAATTCTAAACGGGCACTGGGGATGGGTTTACGAAGAAGAGTTCGGTTCTTTCGACGGCTACCGCTGGTCACCCGATTCTAAATCGATAGCGTACTGGGAGGAGGATCAGTCCGCAGTTCCTATCTTCAAGCTGATCCATGAACTTGATCTGTACCCCACGCTGGAAGAGATACGCTACCCCAAAGCAGGCGAAACAAACCCCACGATGCGGATCGGCATTGTTTCGGTCAACGGCGGACGCACAAAATGGCTCGATATCGGCGACAATTATGACACCTATTATCCATGGCTTAAATGGACGGACTACAATGAATTGATCGTCATGCAGATGAACCGAAAACAGAATGAATGGACTTTATTAACCATTCCGGTAAAGCGCGGAAAAACAGCATATGGACTAAAAGAAACGGACCCGAACGGCTGGGTGAGCCTGCACAGGCAGTATCATTTTCTGGAAAACGGAAATATTCTTTGGATGTCCGAGCGTTCCGGATGGAATCATTTGTATATCAACAATCCGGATGGAAAGCAGATTCGCCGGCTAACTTCAGGCAATTGGGAAGTGACGCGGATCGTCCATATAGATGAGGAAAGCGGAATCACCTACTTCATGGCGAATAAAGACTCGGTAACCGGAAGCCGGCTGTATTCTGTGGATTTTGACGGAAAAAATCTGTCATTGCTGACGCCGGAACCGGGAACGCATTCTGTCAGCGTTACCCCGAGCGGAGAGTATTTTATCGACGCATTTTCAAGCGTATCTCATCCGAGGAAGATCATCCTGAAAAATATGGACGGCTCCGCGGTAAGGGTTCTAGCCGAAACGGATAAAACCCAATATGAGGAATACGGCTGGTCCTTACCGCAGTTTCTTCAGTTCAAAACACAAGACGGATCAGAAACGCTGGATGGTATTCTGACGCTTCCGCCGGATTATAAAAAGGGAGACAAGGTGCCTGTAATTGTGTACGGATACGGCATGCCCGGAACCCAGATCGTACGGAACCGCTGGGGCGGGCTGTGGAACCAGTTTTTGGCTCAGGAAGGATACGCCGTTTTTTCTATGGATGCTCGCGGAATGAGCGGCCGGGGAGAAGCGTTCAAGAATCTTGCGTATCTCGATATGGCAAAATATTTGGCCAAGGACACCAAAACAGGCGTTCAATATTTGATCAATCAGGGAATTGTCGACCCAGACCGCATCGGTGCCTGGGGCTGGAGCGGCGGAGGCTATTTTACAGGGCTGATGCTGACCAAGAATGCCGGTATCTTTGATGTAGGTGTTTCGGTTGCGCCGGTAATGGATTTTCGGCTGTACGACACCATTTACACCGAACGCTCAATGGGCCACCCCAAACAAAATAAGGATGGTTACGATTCCACATCTGTGTTATCGTATGTAGATCGGTTCGAAGGTAAAATGCTGGTCATGCACGGAACGGGAGACGACAATGTGCATTCTCAGAATACCGTGCAGCTAACGGAAGCATTTATTAAGGCCGGCAAACAGGTAGACACCTTTTATTATCCCGGGCGTCGCCACGGCATCAGCCGAGGCAATGCACGAGCACATGTTTATCAGAAGATGTTCGTGTATTTTAAAGAGAATCTTTGAACGAAAGTTTATTAATTTTGCTATAGACTACTTTTACAAAATAATAATTGAAAGGAATTCAAATGTATTGCAGAACTGCTACTTTAATTCACAATGGTGACACCGATGAGATCATTAATAATTTGCGAGACCAAAAAGATAAATACGATGCGGTTGAAGGCCTGCATAGTGTAACCTATGTTAAAATCTCTGACAAAGAATTTCTTGGGTTTGCTATTTATGAAAGTAAAGCGCATTTAGAAGCGGCAGCGGAACATATTCAAGGAATAATGAAAAGCTTTATGCCCTTAATTTCAACACCACCGGTATTTAAAGAAGGTGATGTGCCTTGGATTTATTCAAAATAAAAAAACTTCTCTGGCTCAAATAACAGGGTGAACTATGAAGTGTTTATCATGTTCACATAATTGGAAAAGAAGTAAACTTACAGAATATGTATCTTTATTAGCCTCCTGCCCAAATTGTGGTAGCCGCTTTTTAGCAAGAAATGATTTTATTCTTTCAATTGTAAAAGCTATTAAGAATATATTTTCAAAATCTAAATGAAACGCTTCTGACTCAAATAAAGGATTTTTTATGAAAAAACTATGGGATACAATTCCATCAAAGTATCAAGGAAAACTAATAGGCTTATTTCTTTTATTTTTGGTTATTTGGAGTATGTGGAGTGTTTGGGATAATTAAATGAAACGCCTCTTGTTGATATTATTTCTAATTAGCTTATTAGTTGCACAGCAGAATGAGGGCGTTGAATCCACTGCCCTGGAACATGATGAAATACGATATAATCAACAAAAATTATCCGTAATTAAAGAAACTAAATTCAACTGGAGAATCTTGAAAACAGTAGAAAGCTGGAAAGTCCTCGGAGGTAATGGTCAAGCGATAGAGGCTGAAAAATTTTTTAGAATGACCGAATCCACCGAAGAACAGATTAAACTCAATGAGTCGATTAAGCTTTCAAGACAGCAATTTGTTTTGGGTGCTATGGCGTACACAGGGGGCGCAACCATTGCCATTGCTCCACAAACAGGTAAATCAGGTGCATACATAGGGTTGGTATTTGTGATTATTAGTCAATGGTTATTTTATGAGAGCTATTCAAATGGTGTGTATCCAATTATACCATTTGAATCTGCAAAGATTATTGCTGAAGAATACAACAATAACCTATAGCCGCAAGGCGCCAAAACCCGCACTAGCTGGGTTATTTATTTTCCCACATTGTAGGGTAATTTATTGTAATTATTAGTATGAAACGCCCTTGGCTCATACATGGAATTAAAGTTATTTTCTTATGCTGTCAGTTATTGTTATCATAGTAAATTAGAGTAGTATTCACCCATTAAGTATAAAGGAAAAGAATAATGGATTTAAAAGACAAACTGAATTTGGTATGGAAATTTCTGTTTTTGGCGGTATTTACGTATGGTGTTGTCAGTTTTACCTGCTATAAAGACTGCGGCAAATCCCGCTGTGACAAATCAGGATCATACGCTTACTGCGAGACAAAAAATAAGGGATGTTCAGCTGAAAAGGCGCAGTGTGATAAAGCTAAAAAGCATTGCAAATCCGACTGCAGCAAACCTTGCTGCAAGGATAAAGTATCCGGATAAATTCTGCAGATGATATGAAACAAAAAACCCCGCACCAGCGGGGTTTTTTGTTTCCACACATTGTAGTATAATTTTATGTAATTTGATGTATGAACCGCCTCTGGCTCAAATAAAGTCAAAAGAATTACCCCATCAGAATTCTATAATCACTCCGCCAACAGGCATTGTTTTATACTGCCAGTACATTTCCTTTGTCCCATCCGCCAAGTAAATATATTCCCAAGGGTTGTTGATGTTAAGGATATTTAAAAAATCCCAAAAAACTACCATATTCACCCGTTTGAAATAAAACCGCTGCTGCAGCATCAGGTCCAATCGAATATAATGC
>JASLML010000021.1 GCA_030746535.1 Fidelibacterota bacterium | reverse complement strand
CGGAAAAGAAACGAATGTGTGATGTGATTTTCATATGCATAGGTTCTAAAACAAAAGTTACTTGTTTTTAATCATGAGATTCAAGTGTATCCCTATTTCATCAGAACGAGTTTTTGGGATCGTACGATTCCATTGTATTCAGCAACGAAGACATACATACCTGATGATACCTGTATACCAGCATGATCAGTGCCTTCCCACCTGATGAGATGGTTTCCGGGGTAAACAATGCCATTAGCAAGTAGCGTAATTTCTTTTCCGCTTAGATCATACACCGCTGCTTTTAGTTGTCCTATTGCAGGAATCTTCAGATTAATATGTGTTACAGGATTAAATGGATTCGGATAATTGGATCCAACTGAAAAAGAGGTCGGAAGCGGTTCTTCCGATACTACGGACACATTCTGGCTCACGCTAATGGTGAGCAAAGACAAATCTGAGACGCTTACTTCCATGTCCTTTTCGGACGCAATACCCCAATACACAGTCTGATTTTCTACATAGCCTAAACCTCCAACCATATCTTGATAGCTTAGTGAGAGTGATCCACCGGCAACATTATCCTTTATATAAAGAGGATCAATATGTGTGGAAGCAGATGAAAGATAAAAAGTGTATGATACGCCAGATGTTTCGCCCGACCAGTTGAATTGAAGTGAATCATCATCGCTGTCCAGCGTTTGAGCGGTGCCTGCTGAAGGACTGCTAAGTGAAACGGCAGTCGGGTATGAAACATTCGAATCAAGATATTCCAAAACTTTTGTGACAACATCTACCGGTTCCATAAAGTTCGCGTTGGTTGCGCTGACCTTATCAATGCTGAAAGACGCCAGCACCGCTTTGTAGTCGGGTGATGAATATCTCAGAATTCCGCCATGATCTTCATCACCATTAATATAAAAGGAAATACTGCTGCGTGGGTCTCCCTTCGTTGCAACAGAATCAACTCCTGAAGAACTTGTAGTAATCAGAGCCCAGTTTGAATTGCTAATACCAAGCGGGTCTCCATCAACGCCTTTCAGCCAGGATGTTCCCCGCGTTCCGCCGTAATGCATGTTCAAATAGTCATCCAATAAATCAGTGCCGGCTAACTGCTGAGCCAAATGATCACCCACTAGAAATAATGATTTTCCGGAATCAAGGAAACCCTTAATGGCACTACGTTCAGCTTGCGATAAGGCATTGGAACTTACTTCGCCTGTATTCCAGATAACGATATTCCTGGAATTCATGTTCATTGAAGTAATGGTACTTGATGCTCTGTCCTTCAATTCGTAGGAGGTGCTCATAGCATCCAGTGCTTCTACGATTGCTTCCTGTGTGCTTCCGCCGTTGTCATCATCTACCAATAAAATTCCCGGAAGTCCGACATTCATGGACCAGTCTTCCGTAACATAATTGGTGCTGCCTGCATTCAGGCTGAGGCTGAATTCAATTACGCCGGGATCAGCATCCGAATTGATAGATATATCAAATGGATCGTCTGCATTGGATGCCGTTCCATTGGTACCAATGAAGCTGAAGGTCGAAGTGGCATCGGTGATCGATACATCCGAGCTTGATGTAGAAAGGGTTGCTGTTGCATTATATACTGGATCCCCATAATTGGTGAAAGTTACAGTAAGATTTACTGTTTCACCGGGATCTGGATAATCATCGTTTCCGCTAACCGCTAATGAAGTGGACCCCATTAATACGAGAGTATTCACCGGTGTTACATTTAAAATGTATTCAGCGTTGTAACCTGTCGTATTTAACACAGTCGGATTAATAGTTACGCTACTGTAATTCGTCCAATCATTTAAGACGTAAAGCGCGTCACCATTTCCGTCAACCGATATTTCAGTTCCGTCATAATTGCTTCCGGATCGTGTGTAAATCTGCAAATGCCAGTCCCGGCTGGCGTCTCCGTCAAATTCGATTACGAGATGTCCCGTGGTTCCACTACGGTTGACGCGAATATAATTTGTGCCCAAATGATCCGGAAGGTAATCTGTGCCAGGTGTAAAATTGTACACCTGATTGGTATAGGTTCCAGCATGAGACGCACCGGTAAAATTATCAGCTTCTTCATATTCTCCGCCTTCGTAAGTGCCGTTCGCCCTGCTTCCGGTGAAATAATTCCAAGCGACAAATTTTGGAAATTCTTCTGTAACGGATGATCCGTTATCGCTCAAATACGAGTTTGCTGCCGTAACGGCATTACTGTAGGATTTTTCCCAAATGGTCTTAATGGCGGCATTGCCGAAGTTTTCTTCCAAGAAAAAATTCCACAGCACGGCGCCGTACTGGTACAGCTCACCGCTGATAAATGTATCAAGGCTGTAATGAGGTTTGGTCTGAAAAGCGCTTTCGTATCCTTCGTATCCATCCAGCGAATCATACATTCTTTCCTCGATCCACATCGAAGACGCTTCCTTAAACCATGAGCTTGAAACAGTGTATGTATGCTGCACAAGATGAAACAATTCGTGGCAGCCGGTCAGTTTATTGTACCTGTCGGAAAGGCTGTTGTCCATCCAAATCTGATGGTAGGAATTTCCCGGTACATAGCCGTAAACACCACTTAAGTTTTCAACCGTAACATAAAATTGAGAATTACCGGTGTAATCCAGGGGATTATTCCAGCCATTGGTTATTACCCAGCCGATTGCATCGTCAAAATAATCTCCCATATTTTCAATATAGTCCGGCGTACCGCTCCCGTCACCATCGTATGTAGAAACAGCATCAGATCCGGTGGTGGTATAGGAAATCCTGAACAAACCTCCCGTTGAAGTGTAGATCACGCGGTTGTTCCTGTTCATAGATTCGGCGGAAGGCGAATCAACAAGGCGGCTCTGCAAATCGAATGGAAGCTCATCAAGGTTGTCCATCGCATCCTGATGGATAATGTGGCCGCATTTCAGCGGAGACACATTTTCAATGAGGTATTTTTCAGGAAGCGTTTCTGAAAAGAATAAGGAGCGTGCTCTCAGCTCTACCGCTTCAAGTTCGGTGATAATTCCATTTTCAAGGTCCGCCTGGATTAGAGAAACAGGATGATCCGCCGCGAGTATCCCCACAGCAAATACAACCAGTATTATTCTTTTAAACCCTTCCACAATTTATCCCCCGAGATATAATAATCTGCTGTTATTTCAGCAGAAGCATTTTGCTGACATCGTGGAAAAGTTCAGCACCCGAAACAGGATCAATGGCTGTTACTTCATAAAAGTACACACCCGTCGGCATTTTTTCGCCAAGCGTATTGGATCCGTCCCAAACAGCAGAATGCAGTCCGGCATTCATTTCTGATGCACCAAGATTGCGCACTTCCTGACCAAGCACATCCACAATCCGGATTGACACCACCGAACGGTTTGCAATCTCAAACTGAATTTTGGTTTGTGGGTTGAAGGGATTCGGGTAATTCTGATGCAGGCTGTAGCCTTCTGCTTTAATAGGGGCATCTACTGCAAGTACGGTTAAACCAGATGCATCAATTGTCAGGTCCATCGAAGCAGAAACCTGTTCAGCGGTACCATCGGTTGCAACTGCTGTCCAGGTTCCTGTAACCGTATTCCCTACCCCGACAAACACTGCCATATCATAATACGAAACAGCGAATGAATTAACGGTTGCTTTTTCCATTGCCGGTACGCTGAACCCTTCAAGGCCGCTGCTGAATTCCAGGCGCAGCGCAATCATATCACCATCTGGGTCTGTTATATTGCCGGCACTAAGAAAAAATGATTGTGATTCTGTACCAACATTGGCATCCGTAATCGTGATCGTTGAACCGCTGGAAGGCGTAACCGGAGTTGGAGCAGCTGAAGGGCCGCCGGTCCCATACAACCATGATACGCAATTGGTAAATAATGTATTAAAATCATCGGATGGGTTGCCTTCTATAGGGAAAGCAAAATAGATGGATTTAAAAGGAGCAGAATTTCCCATAGCATTATAATAGAGCGCATTCACCGGTGCATAGGTATTACCAGGAGATTCAACAAATATCTTTTCGGCACCTGTAGGATAGGATATACCAATATTCACTGCTCCTATTCCCCAAACCCTGTCAACCCAATTATCCCAACCCCCAAGGGATTCGAAATCGACAGTATAGTCAGTCTGAACCCAATCATTACTGATTGGATTCCCCGTGATTCCGCGGAATAATGGGACGATACTTCCGCCATTGGTATCATCACCATCAGAGTCCGGATCTGGATCATTTTCATATTGTCTTACACCAAGATAATCATATGCAAAATCACCCGATGAAAAAATCCCAGATTCCGGCAATCCGTCCTGCCAAAGATAATCTTGGTCAATGAGCATGAATCGTCCGCCATTATCCATGAATTCAGCATATCCCAATTCGTCGGATCCGGCAGCATTAATATTGTAACCGCTAAATCCGTGTTTAATGATTGTTTTCCAATTTGGGTAAGAAATAACAGAACTGTCGACTCCATCATGGTCATTTGTATTCCAAACATATGTATTTGAACTAAAACCAATTGCAGAAAGTGTAGTCGGATATAGGTCTAAAGAATCAACTGTTCCATCTTGAAGTAATAAAACATTCTTTATTTGTGAGGGGGATTCAACTCTTGTATAGGAACCAATATTCCCTGAATTCCCGCGGCCGGTTGCATCTTCGGCATATACTTGGAAACTTAACGTATCTCCCTCATCAAGACTTACATCCGCAAAATATCGGCCTGATGTATTTGCATCCGCCATCATTGCAACTTTACCGCTTGTACTTCCGTCTGCATCCGCAATAGATGTTAACAATGTGCACGCAAATGCGTCACCGTCAAGGTCTACCACGTCTGCCCAAATGCGCCGAGTTTCAGAAAAGGTGTCGCTAAACTGGGCCTGATTTTCAATGATTGGAGGAACAGCATCATACTGCACAACAATCTGCATCATGTGGTTTTTATAAAGCTGATCATCTGCAGAAGAAATAATTCTGTACCATCCGGAAGGGTCGGCAATGGAATGCAGCGTGGAGAAGCTCGGGCAATACCCCTCTTCATCAGTAGCGTGAAAGCTTCCGTCCTGGTAAATCGAAGCAGAGCTTGCTGAGTTTCCGCTGGTTGCTGTATAGCCGGCCCAAATATAGATCTCATCATTAGGGGAATTCATCGCCGTTGCGGTTACTTCAATTCCACTTCCGAAAACAGAAACAAAATCTACCACCTGCCAGCCTGTGCCGGTGGATGCCAGCCAAGGCTCCCAGTCGCCGTCCTGCGTAAAGTGGTTTGCGGGGACACTAGCTGAAAATGTAACAGGAACGCTAAACGGTGTAATTGCTGCTATGGTTGCCGGAATTGGAGGGTCGCCTACTTCCGTATCATTCGGGAAAGCATACCAACCGGTTTCATACACACCATCGTTGTCATCATCCACCCACTGAATAGCCGGACCCTGAAGCCAGGCTTCAGTAGGACCACCGGTATGAATCATGGCGTGAATTTCGTTTATGATACCATCCGTCAAAAGATGATAGCGCATAATGACCGAGTCCGTACCAGTGCTTTGGTATCCCGCAATAAAATCATCGTAGCTCTCTGCCGCTGTCGGCATTGAGTACAGTGAAATGGTGTCATACACAGCACGGTTGTTTCGTGCGTCTGTATTTACACCAAGCCGGTGAGTCCAATACCCTTCTTTTAATGTAAGTGTATTTTCACCTTTTTTAATGACATCCCAATTGTTTTCCTTTTTGAATACGGGTTTTTCCGCAGCAAAGGAAATGCTGATGAACATCACTGAGATTATTAGTGTATTGATAACTGTTTTCATCTTAGTCTCCTAATGACTTTTTTTTAAAGCTGGAATTGAACCCCGACTGAGTGAATAGGCTCGAGGTAACGGTGGTCTTCAAATCCATAGAAAAGTTTTGTTTTTTGCCGAAATACGGGCAGGAGATTAACTCCAAATCCACCAGAAAATCCACGCATATTGCCATCTAACTGTGTATCGCTCGGGTCGTTAAAACCGAGGGCCTTCAGGTTTCCGTGTCCGGCTGTCAGTATAATAAAATCTTTGATGTTCAATTCCAAGCCAGCTGAGGAAAATTCCGCCTGATCCACGATGTTCCGAATCGCAAGGCTTGTGGTCAGTTTGCTGCCCATCGGCAGCGCAAAATCCATGCTGAATCCGAGCTCAAAACTGATCGGCAGCTGGTAATCCTCAGACACCACTTCAATCTTCACGTCCTCTTCCTCGAAATCGCTTTCGCCAAGCTTTACCTGATTTTGAAGGTTTTCTCCTGTGTAACGCATATCTTTTCCGAAATTTCTGAGGGCGAACCCAATCACCAGATTATTGATAAGTCCTGTGTTATAGAGCGCACCTATGTCGAAAACTACATTGGTGGCACTGAGTTTATCTATGGTCTGGATCACATATTTTGCTGTCCATCCGCCACTGAATTTGTCAGTAAACTTCCTGCCGAAGGACATGTGAATCGCATAATCATTCGCCGTAAACATACGGCCGGTTCCGAGCGGCTCTGTTTCAGTCGTCTCTTCCATTTCGCCGGAAAAGAGCCCGACAAGTCCCACGGCAATTGTTCCGAAGGATGTACGGTAGGCGGCGGAAAACTGCTCATAACCCATATCCACAAAATATTCGGAATGTGAGGCGATGGCGTTAAATCCTGTTAATGTTGCGATTCCGGCAGGATTGTAATGGACAGCTTCCAGCAGTCCGCTCCGGGCAACCATCGTTCCGCCGAGCCCTGCGGCTCTCGGGAATGAATTGATCTGTAAAAATTTTGCGCCGGCACTTCCCTGCCCTCCAATCAGAAAAGAAATGGTATAAAAAATTATTATGGAATTCCGCAATTTCATCATGGTCCCAAAACGATTGCGAATTTTCCTTCTTTGGTTACCGTCTCACCAAATAGTGTTCCTTCAAGATGATACAGATACAGTCCGCTGGCAACTTTCAGTCCTTCAAAATTTCGAAGGTCCCAGGACAGTGTTCCCTCTTCATCCTTGATCTCATTATTTCCGACAATGTTATCCTTCTTTAGCGTCGCAACCCATTCTCCCGCTACGTTGAAGATCCTAATCGTACATTCGGAAGGCAAATGGCGGAAATCAATCCGCTGGTTGAACCTGTTGTGATCCCATGCAGCGCGAATAATATAAGGATTCGGAACAACGCGGATGTCATCGAGCGAAGCCGTCTCAAGTGTATCCAGCATATTCACTGTATAAAACCTGAATATATCTTCCTCTGTCAGTGGGCGAGATGTTCTCACAAACAGCGTGTCCGGATTGGTTTCTGTTGCAGCAGTCGGCGCATCCAAGACCGATCCTCCGGTGATATTTTCGTCATATGGTTCAAAATTCACAGCAAAGGAATAGGGGCTCACTGCGGTATCTCCATGAGCATCTTTTGTAAGAACATTGTACTTATTTTTTGTATTGGCTGTTGCCGTATCGGTATCCCACCAGAGATATTCCTTTACTAGAATTTGCGAAGGATTAAACGATGAAACTGATTCTCCCAACGTTTGGTTTGTAGCTTGGATTGGAATTCTTTGAGCGGCATAATCGGTGTTTCCGTTTTTGATTTGGAAATTCGCCCATGCCGATGTCGGTGCGCTTGCGGAATCAGACACGCCGAAAAATGTTATGTAATAATCGTATGGTTCGAGGCTTCCTTCGGTTACTGTAAACCTGAAAAGATCTGCAACATTGGCACCAAGATTCCAATACACAGAATCCACCTCAAGGGACGGATTGGTCACCATAAAAATGAATCCATGGTCTATTGCCGTATTGCCGGTATCAATGGTGGCAATGTAATAGATGCTGCCCGGCCCAAGCACTCCGGTATATTCAAGACTTGATGTATTCTTCAAAACCGTCGGGTTGTACTGGTAATCCACAGACACATTCCCCGTGCTCAGGTTTGTTGTTGCGGCCGCATCAAACTCAATGGTATTTCGGCCGTAATGAACGGTTCCTTTTACGGTATCCGTTCCGACAATTCCCTGGATTACGCCGTTGCCCTGATCAGTTAATGTTGCCGTACCAACTGTAAGTGACACAGATCCCGGGACGATAATTCCGTCCGGAAGATTGTCACCGGCAAGAATATCGCCGTCGCCATCCGTGTCGCGTCCGCCGATTTGGAGGGTATCTTTATATTCGGTTCCGGAATTCAGGCTCGCAAGCAATTCATCCGCAACACCGATATTGGCAACGCTGGAGTCGGTGAGCAGTCCGTAATCGGCTTTGCTCGTTTCATCAAACGGATCTGACTTATAAAAATTGATCCTGTACGAATGGCCTTTCAGATTTCCGTAATCGGTAATCGCTTTCAGGAATTGGCTCGTAGAAGGCCCTTCTTTTGTATAATCTGAAATTTTCGGGGCGCCGGCAAGTTCCAGGGGCATGTGCTGCGGCATGACGGTAAGCATATTTTGATAAATGCTGCTTTCGAGTGATGAAATTCCAAGCGTCGGTTCACCAATATCAAATGATGTCACAGAATAATAATACGTAAGCCCGTCAACCAGTCCTTCATCAAGATACACATATTCCAGCCCGGTCTGGTCGCCGACATCATCCGCTGCAAATGATTGAATCGTAAAAACATCGCCTTCCTGCGGATTCAGGCTTTGCTGTGCTTTTTCGGTATCGCTGATGATTCCGTCAAGGTCAAGATCCTTGTATTCACCTTCCGAAATCCGGACAAAAAATCCATCCAAATAAATGTAATAGCCGGGGCGGTACACATCAATTTCCGTGAGCGTTCCGCCTGTCGCTTTTTTCTGAGAAGTATCGTATGCTGCATACGTCCGGAATCCTTCGCCCGTTGACATCGCCGCAAGATTCGGCTGAACAAGCGTCCGGTTGGTTACGTTATACACGACCATCTTCAGTGTGTCAACTTCCGATGATCCGCCGGTGTCGATCGTTCCGGCGACAAATTCTATGGTGTATTCGCCTTCTTTAAACCTGTCCTCGATGGCGTCAATGGATGATTGGGATGAAATATCGCCTTCTCCAAGCGGACCGTAAAATTCGCCGACTGCATTTGAAGTCCCCGTTGTGTAAGACATGGTTCCAGACCATTCCGAACTGTCGCCTTCCACATCATATTCCGCCAATTCCGTCCAGTCGCCCTGGAGTCCAGTGGATGATCGGTACACGCGGTAGCCTGCAAAATCTTTTTTACCCGTAAACGGGTCTTTCACGGTTTCGGGAAAAGTATCCCAGGAAAGGTAAACCGCTTCGTGCGCCGGCTGTGCGGTGAGCCCCGGTGACGGAGGAGCTTCCGCTCCGATATATCCGGAATCAAATTTATTGATTGCCGCCTGCGTGTTTTCCTTCAGGTCCGCAAGCGAAGAACCGGCAACAAGCGCTATCGTAATGCTGATCGTTTCGCCCGGCTGCATCTTGATAACCGGTCCGCTTGTGGCAAGCTGGCGAACATCCTGCGGTTCTTCGTACACTTCAAAACTGTCTACTAATGAAAGCTGATAATATTTCAGGTGATCCACTTCGCTGTCATCCACGTCTCCCGGATGGCCTTCGCTCTGGCCGAGGTCGGAACGAATCCAAGTCTGGAATCCTGTAAGTCCGATTTCCCAGTCATTCAGTTCGTTCCCGGATGCAGGAATTCCGTTATCAGGATCGCCAATGGAATCCACGGGAGTTTCCACATACACAGATCCGAGATAGCCCGCCGGTGCAACCCAGCCGGTTTCCTCAAGATCTGAATCGTACGTATATCCAAGATTCAAACTTCTGTCAAAACCGATGAGGTCATCGTTGTAGTAGCCGACATCGTTATCCATGAAATATCCGACAAAAACACTGTCCAGAGGAAAATCATTCATGTTGGTGATTTTGTAATTGATATAGAGAAAATCATCCGTCACCCAGCTGTAAGTCCGCTGTTCCACTTTTACGCCGAGCGCTCTTTCGTCGTATCCGCCGGTCCAAAGGAAATTTCCATACCGTTCCTGGATGTAATCACCGAAAACCGCATACGTATCTTCGTCCGAAACAATATCTCCGTGCACAACGCCGTTTTCATCTTTGCGGAATGGATCAAGAAGCACACGGTTTGAGTCTAATCCTGTGGCGGTCTTCAAGAACTCTCTGCGCCGCTCATTGATCGGTCCGTATTCCAGCCGGTAAAGCGTATCTACCACATCATCAGGCGCATAATAATCCCCGACATTCGGCACATAAAACGCCCACGGATCCTGATAGGATTCCATGGATTTATTCTTCTGCCCAAAGAGAAAATCGCCGATATTGACATCATCCTTGAGATCATTCTGGGCGTTGATGGTTTGGTCGGACTGCCAAAGTTTTGAGATGGCGCTCATTTCCGAATAATAGGCGCAGGCGGCAACTCTTACATTTTCAATTGTTACATTTCCTACCGTTATGGATTTGTCTTCCGGCGCGGTGAACTGGTCCGATTTTGCTCCGATCCACAGTCCCGATCCCCATGTATAAAACTGTTCGGTGCCTTTGGGGAATTCTGCGGTGCGTCCGTTGTAGTAGCCGAATCCTGTCGGCCAAAGACCGTCATATCCGTCCCAGCCCGGAGGTGGTTCAAAGATGCCGTTCTGTCCTGTGTTGCTGATCGTGTAGGTCGTTAAAAATCCGGCGCCTGCCCAAGACAGCATAATTTCCGGAACAATATCAAGTCCCGTTCCGCGGTTCAATGATGGGAATGCTTCCGAATGAAGCTGTGCTTCGTACGGAGGACGTGCCGTCAGCATGCCGAACATAAAAAAGATATAAAGAGCCGTCTTAGTCTGTTTCATATGCATCAATTATGGATATATCCGATTAGAATCGGAATGTCACTCCCATCCGGATAATGCGCGGACTGGAATAGTTATATGGGTTGTTCAAAAGGCTTCTCCACAGCGATAGGTGCGCCGCATAGGCTTCTTCCGCACTGCGCATCACCTCGCCGGTTACGGGATTTTCATAACCGATGTAGCGCCTGTATAAACTATTTTCAAACGTCGGCGGTTTGCCGTTCGTGTCCGGTTCGCCGCTGAACGGATAAACATAGGCAATATTTTTCCAGTCAAAGAGATTGCGGATATCCACGTAAAAACTTACCGGTCCGAGATACTTTCTGATCACAAGGTCCAAATCCTTTGTAGCCGGCATCCGCTTGGAACCAAGTTCCATTGCTTTTCCGTAATTATCTTCTGGTGTGTAGGCACGTCCCGTGGCAAAATTTGCCTGGACATTGAAATCCCAGTTGCCGATGAGCAGGGAACGCAAGCCTTTCCCGGCCGGCGGAATGTAGTAGCCGATATTCGCTTTCAGCGTGTGCGTAATGTCAAATTCCAGAGGATATTCCTTCGTCGGCAGCGGACGGTTTGCATCAAAAATGTATAGATAATAATATTCACGGCTGCTCGATCCGGTGCCTTTTGCAGTAAGATAATTGTATTCGATGTCTCCGTATATATTATAGAAACGGTTGAATCTCAATTTTACATCCACACCTTTGATCTTTGCGAAGTCTTCCATTTCCGTCAGCGTAACGGTTGCGATCTGGCCGTCAATCATCGTGCTGTAGATCCTCTTTGCTTCGGCGTTGATCACATCCTTGTAAAATGCACTGAGTTCCACCCCGAGTTTTTCTGAGAATTTGTGAACCATTCCCACCTGGTACTGAATCGTCTTTTCCGGCTCAACATCCGGATTCCCAATGATCGGCAAACCTGCGGCAGGATCCACAATTCCCTGATACACATCGCCGTATTCCGGCTTCTGGAAAAAGTATCCGTAATTGCAGTAAATGGATGTCATGTCCGACGCACTGAAATTCAGGCTGAACCTCGGACTGATTTGGTCTTTTGTTGTTGGATCAAAATATTTGATTTCACCTTCATCCAGCAGCTGCACCTGATCCACCGCTTTCGCGTTAGGTTTGAACCTGTCCCAGCGGAGCCCGAAGGATGCAACAAAATCTTCATGTTCAAACTGGTTTTCCGCGAAGGCCGCCAAGGTAAGCGGGCGGTATTCATCGCTTCCTGCTTTGTACTCGAATAGATCAAAATACGGATTTTGGTTGGCGAACTGGATATCCATTACCATCATCTGGTTTGTGGTTGCGTTAAACCCGAATTTGAAATTGTTCCTGAGCGACCACTGTGTATTCAGCAAAAATTCCACGGTCCGGTTGATGGTACGCTGAATATGCTGGCGGGGACGTCCGGGACCGTAAGTGTACACGTTGAAAATATCGCGATCCCAGTAATAGCCGTTGTGGAGATCAGAATTGTAATCGTACATATCGTATTTCAGCTGAAATTCATCGTCGCCGGTGAGGTAATCATAGAATTCTCTCGTATCAAATTCTTTGAGTGTTGCGGCGGAGTCCGACGCATTGTAAAAATAGGATGATGAATCCAAATTGGAAGGAATATACCATCGGTGTGCATCGTGCCATCGTTCGTTGTATGCCTGCATTTTGTAGAATTCCGATTCCCAGGTTCCTGTACCTACATCGAAGAAATCCTTCTCTTTAAAGTAATAATAGTAAAACGCCTGAAATTCGTTTGAGAGCGATGCAAGGCTTACCGGACTGCTCGCTGATCCGCCGACAAGTTCATCATAGGTGAGATATTCTTCTGAAAAAATCGGAAAGCCGTTTTCATCCGTAATTTCCTGCCATTCGCGCGTCCGCGGGTCGTACCAGCCTTTTCCTTCTGCAAATTCCACCCAGTCGAGGCGCGTGGAAATATAATTGAAATCCTTGTACGATGTATTATTCCCGGAACCGTAATCCGTATACGGCTCATGGTAGCTGACATTCAGACGCCAACTTGTATTTTTCCCGAGCATGCTCTGCATGAGGAGGCTCACGCGCTGACTTCCGGAAACCGTTTTATAATAATCCCTCAGCCAGTTGCCATGGCTGATTCCATGGGAATAACTGTAGCGTTGGCTCCGATCAAAGTTTGCAGAAACGGTTGCGTTGAAAGATGAATACTTCGGTGAAAAGGTCAGCTTAAAAGTCCCCTGCGGTGATGTGTAGCTGGAATGATCCAATTTTTGGGAACGGACATACGCCTGATCTCCCTGCATCCATGTTCCGTTAATATAAAAGGACATAATTCCTTTCAGGAAGGGAATCGGCCCGCCCAGGCTAAAATTGGACCTCGAATAACCATTGTTGAGTCCGCCTTCCGGCATCAGCCCGTCGCCTTCGTGTTCAAAGGATCCGCTGAAATTTTCCTTACTTCCGGATTTGGTAACAATGCTGACAACACCGGACATCGCTTCGCCGTATTCGACGGAAAATCCGCCTTTCGTAATGACGATACTTTCGATTGCTTCGTTGTCAATTTCCACACCCTGCGATCGATCCACGGGGTCGTTCGTCATGACGCCGTCGACAAAAAAGGCAACTTCGCCAGAACGTCCGCCGCGGAGGTGAATCCCTCTGGAACGCCCTGCTTCTACCTCAACCACACCGCCGGTATTCGCGAGAAGCTCGGTAAAATTGGAGACCGGCATTTTTTGGATGTCTTCCCCAGTGACCACAATCTTGGATGTTGTTGTTTTTACGGTAACCACTTCCTGGTCGCGCTGGGCAACAACGTCCACCGCCTGCCCTTCAATGGCTTCCACATTCAGGGCAAAATTAAGACTGACCGTAAGCCCGGGGACAATTTTAACATCTCTGACAATGTGAGATGCGTAGCCGATATAGGAAACCTGTATGTCATACGAACCGGCGGGAATGTTGGGAATAACAAATTGACCGTTTACGTCCGTCATTGCGCCGCGCCCGTATTCCGCGGGAAGCACAAGTGCATTCGCCCCGATGAGCGGATCGCCGTTCGTGCCGTCCGTGACCGTTCCCCTTATTTTCCCGGCGATACGGTCGGACTGACCGGAGGTTATTCCTGTCAGAAACAGGCATAAGAACAGAATCCAGGTATATTGCTTCATAATTATTTAGTTACTGAAGTGGATTTAATAAGGAATTGAGCTTTGAATTATACTTTAGTATCGCCCATAATTTCAAGCAGCTAAATTGCCGGTTGAATCAGGCGGATTTTCGCAAATAGCGGTATGTCGGGCGCTTATTCCCTGTAATGACGCTTTTGGTAATGATCACACTTGAGACAGGCTCACCGCTCTCTCCTTGTGCGAGTTCCGGCAGGCGGTACATCAAATCCATCATGACATGTTCCATCACGGACCGTAAACCTCTTGCGCCGGAATTCAGTTTTTTTGCGCGGCGGATGACCTCTTTCAGCGCGGCTTTCCGGAAAACGAGTTCAATTCCTTCCATCTGAAAGAGTTTCTGATACTGCCGAACGAGAGAATTCTTCGGTTCCAGTAGCACCCGCATCAGTGCCTCTTCGCTGAGATCATTGAGCGCAGTTACTACAGGCAGCCTGCCCACCAATTCGGGAATGATGCCGTACTTAATAAAATCTTCCGGCTGCACCTCTGAAAACACATTTTTCCCGAAAGAATCTGTTGATCCTGCCGAACCGCCGAATCCGATCTTTCCTTTTCCGAGCCGCTGCGAAATGATGTCTTCCATGCCGTCGTAGGAACCGCCGCAAATGAAGAGGATATTTTTTGTGTTCATCGGAATCAAACTTTGTTCCGGATGTTTTCGTCCGCCTTTCGGGGGCACGTGTGCCACGGTTCCTTCCAAAATTTTTAGGAGTGCCTGCTGCACGCCTTCACCGGATACATCCCGCGTAATGGACGGGCTTGAGGATTTCCGTCCGATCTTGTCAATTTCATCCAGATAGATAATGCCTTTTTCCGCCGCACCGACATTGTAATTGGCAACCTGAAGCAATCGCACGAGAATATTTTCCACATCCTCGCCGACATAGCCCGCTTCGGTGAGGGATGTAGCATCGGCAATGGCGAACGGCACCGAAAGGTATTTTGCCAGTGTCCGCGCAATGAGCGTTTTGCCGGTGCCTGTCGGGCCCATCATTAGTATATTGCTTTTTTCGAGTTCGACATCATCGTCAGATTCATTATGCAGAATCCGTTTATAATGCGTATACACCGCCACCGCTACAGCACGTTTGGCATCTTCCTGCTCAATGACGTAGCGGTCGAGAAATGCTTTTATTTCGGAGGGTTTATGAAGGGAAAATGTGAAAGGTATGTCGATGGAAACAGGCTGGTTCGGACGTTCCAATTGTTTTATTTCCTGCTTCCGAGAATACTGTCAATGATACCGTATTCCTTCGCTTCTTTGGCATCCATAAAGAAATTCCTGTCAGAATCAGCTTCGATCCGTTTCAGCGTTTGGCCGGTGCTTTTCGCCATCAGCGTATTCATCATTTTTTTCACGCGCAGGATCTCATCCGCCTGGATCTTAATATCGGATGCCTGACCTTCAGCTCCGCCAAGCGGCTGATGGATCATAATGCGGGAATTCGGAAGCGCCGAGCGCTTTCCTTTTTTGCCTCCGGCAAGAAGAAACGCTCCCATGCTTGCAGCCTGTCCCATGCAGATGGTTGCAACATCCGGTTTGATGTACTGCATTGTGTCATAGATTCCCATTCCGGATGTAATGATGCCGCCGGGAGAATTGATGTAAAGGTATATGTCTTTTTTCGCGTCCTCCGCTTCCAGAAAGAGAAGCTGCGCGATAAGAAGCGATGAAACGTGGTCATCAATCGGTGTGCCGAGAAAAACAATCCGTTCTTTTAAGAGGCGGCTGTAGATATCGTAGGCGCGCTCGGTCCGGCCGGACTGCTCCACGACCATCGGAATCAATTGTGAAATGTTGTCTTTACTCATTTATGTATTTTCCTCGGATGCCCTCTCTCGCAGTGTTTTTGTGGCTACTTGCACTTCCTTAATCTTGGCAAATTCTTTGAGATAGTCCAGAATTTTCTTTTCCATCAAATCGTCCTCAATCCGCTGGCGATTGCTGGGTTTTTTGTAATACTGCTGGAGTTCCTTTTTATGGTCGGGGTTCCGCTCGATCGCTTCATCCAGATTCTTGTCGAGCTCTTCTTTTGTCACCTCAAATTCCTGATCCTGAATCAGCGCTTTCCGAATTAAGAACCACTGCAGATTCCGTTCTGCGATGGGGCGGTACACGTCTCTCACCTTTTCTTCATCCAGTTCGCGGTTGGCCTCGCCTTTCAATTCGGTGACCATGTGGTCCAAATACGAATCCACCATAGAAGGCGGATAATCGGTATTTACTTTTTCGATCAGCGCATCCGACAGCGTTCGCTCAAGTTCTTCATTGCTTCGGCGTTCGTAATTTTCTTCGATCTTCTTCCGGATATTTTCAGTAAACGCTTCCAGCGATTCACAATCCGGATCAATGCTTTTCGCAAATTCTAGATCCACCTCAGGAAGCACCTGCCGTTCCACATTCAGCACTTTCAATTCATACGGTGCGGTATTTCCGGACTGATCCGTTGGTAATTGCACCCGGATGGCATCTTCCCGTTTTGCGCCCAAAACTTTGGATTCATTTTCACCGGTGAAGGGATCCTCCCCGATCTTCAGAAACCGCTGATCGAGTTTTTCGCCAATGATGGGCAAACCGGACTCATCCAGTTTCTGGAAGTCGGCAATCACAAAATCGCCTGTTTTTGCGCCGTCTTCCACCGTTTGGACTTCCATTTTGGATTTCCGGAGTTCGTCCATTGCTGCATTCATGTCTTCTTCATCCGGCTCATAGATATTTTTCTCAATTTTGAAACTGCGCTTCCGAAGCTTTGGAAGTTTTATCTCAGGTTCTACCTCTGCTTTGGTAATAAAGGACAATGGTTTTTCATATCCGAAATCTATGTCATCTACCGTTGCCCGGTTCACCGGCACAATGTTCTCCTGCTGCAACGCTTTCAGATAATAATCGTTCAAATGCGAATCGATGAAATGGGCCTCAATGTCGCTGAGGTACATGCTCATCAGTTTTTTAACCGGAACCTTTCCCGGGCGGAATCCAGGCATTTTGATGCGCTTGCTGAACGATTTTGCTGCCTTGTTAAAATCGTCCTGCAACTCATCCCAAGGTACCTTGATCTTGAGCTCCCGCGTAAAGCTATTTGGGGATGAAACGTTTACCTGCATAATTCTCTAATAAAAAGGGCGGTGAATTTAAGACTAAACGCTTAAGGCGCTACACCATAATCCGTTATCAATTGGCTTCCCTTGTACATGGTTGCCATACCTATCATCTGTATCACATGAAAGATATCATTATGATTAAAGTGCTGGTGCAGACCAAACCCGATGACCTGTACGCCTGCGCCAATGAACATAATCAAAATACCCAGCGCAACGGTTCCCGATCCAGCAGTATCCAATCCAAAATGACCGTAGAGCATCAGCGCCAAGACTAAGCACATTGCCGGTGCATAGAATTTGACGACATTAATAAAGGAATCATCCTTTGAAATCGTATACACGTATGCGCCAAGAAAAACGATAGGAATCCAGCTGAGCCAGCGCACAGCATCGAATGAAAAGCTGTTATGAAAAGCACCCATCAGAAAAAAGACACTGGTAAAGCCGACCGGCACAATGGCCGCTTTCCATATCAATTGGCGGGATGCATCCGAAAAATGCGGGCCTATGCCGTGCGAAACAGCACCCATAAAAGCACCGACTGCCAGCGAATAAAATGCCCATCCCCAGTGCCAGTGAATATTCATTAGCCGAATGGTGTGCCAGGCGTGGAGTTCCCGGGCAATGTATAGCGCCAGTGCCGCTATCATCAGATCGGTAACTGCGGTCATCGGTTCGTAGATCAATGTTTTGCTCACAGTCTCATTATTTCCTTAACAAGAAGCGTCGCATCGTACAGGGAAATACTGTCATCTCCGTTCAGATCGGCGACGCGGTCGAAACAGATTCCTCTCGAATCGCCGGATGCTGCCTGATCAGCGATCAAAAATACATCAAAAATATCCACATTTCCGTCCCTGTTTACATCACCGGTAAGCCAATCCGAACAAATGGGATCCACAACGCCCGCCGCAGGAACTTTCATCGCGATGCAGTGGATAGCTCCGTTGGATGTGATAATATCGTTGCAATCAAATCCGACCGCTTCGTATCCCGGCATCAGCGTTTCGTACAGATCAAGAGCTTGCTGATCGGTGCTGAATCCGTAGACAGGAACGAGCACTTTCCGGTTGACGATCAGCGAATTGATATATGTGTATGTCACACTGCCGGAATATGAAGGCATCAGCATCCGTTCCACAGTGAAAGGCCTTCCTGCACCGTTGGTTTCCGCGGCAAGCTGGGCTGCCACGGAGTTCGTGATGGCATAATTGTCCCCTGCCGCCGATGCGCTGGATGTATATTCGCCAACAATCACTGTTGTGTCATTTATGATCTTTACAAACATATCCACATGGCCGGTGCCATCGTATTCTAAATGCGGAACCACAATCACTTTGTGGACGCCGAAATAATCCAGCATGGTTTCCTCAAGCTCTTCCTGAGTCAGGGTTGGGTCAAATCCTTCGCTGTCGTCAAAAATGATGTTGGAAACGATGACGGCGCCTTGTCCGTCCAGCAGCATGTTGCCGCCGGCCTGCGTCAGATCGGTACCGAAAAAATCCATATCGTAGAGTTCGGCAAATGTCTCCGGAAAGTCGTCATCCAGCGGACGCGGACGGTTATACACTAAATCAATCACGGCACGCTCTCCTAGATCGTCGTAGATCCACCATGGACCGTAATCCCGAATCCAAACGGAATTGGTCTGAGCAGTATGGAAAACTACATTGTCCATATTCACATTGTTTGAATTCAAAGTTGCGGATACGCTGTTTTGCTCTGATGTGCCGCTTACGACGACCCACGCTGTATCATGTTCCGCCACTTCTTTTACGAGGTCGGTGAGCAGCGTGGAGTACGCCTGCCAGGAAAAAATAATCCCGGAAACGGAATCAAATTCCGCAGGAGCCGATTGGATGTATTGCGGAGGGTCGGTGACCTGCCGGATGAGGCCGATTTCATGCAGCCTGCTTCTTTCTTCTTCGGTCAGGTTATGCGGAAGCGTTTGGCCGAATAGATTGGCTGCCATGAAAAAGAGTGTGAATAATTTTCTACGCATGAAGTGGAAGAATTTACACTAAATGTTAAGAATAGGGTGCGGTATCCGTGGTTTTTCTGGATTCCGAATCAAGTTTGGAATGACAGGTATTAGGAAATCGGTTCTCTACTTTTTCTCCGCCCCGCAGTAGATACACGCTGTTCCGGCCTGCACATGAAACCCGCATTCCGGGCAGTCCCATTCCCCCGTTTCAAGATCGGAATAGGCATCCTCTTCCCTGTTGCGGCTGGCGATCAGTATGGATATTCCGATGATGCCGACAACGAGCAGGAAAAATGTTATGAGGTATAGGCCCATAGCTGAATCATAAAATTTAACAGGTTTACGGAATGGACGGAAAGGCAAACAGGGCAAACTACTCTTAGCCTAAAAAGTCCGTACGTCAAATACATGCCGGCAAGCACGGTGATTAAAGCCAATGCCAACGGAATCAGCGGATCCACATGTCCGTGCGCAGTGAACAGCAGCGTCAGGAAATAAACCGGAAAAAACCAAAGTCCGTAAAACGAGTTCGGCTGTCCGAATAATCTTCCGAACGGTGTATCTACAATGGATGTGCAGGATTCCGCATCCATCCGGCAGAATGTTGGAATCCACCACTCCCCTGCTGAAAGTTTCCCGGAATAAACACCGTGGAAATAAAACGAAAAAGCCCCGCCGGTAAGTGCCAGCAGGGCTCCTGAAAGATACGGAATCAACGTTTGCTCACTGCTTCAAGCGGTACACGCAACCTTCAACAGTGGATAAAAATTTCACAACCTGCGCTGATGTGTTAAACATCATGTCCATAGGCTCGTAGGTGTCCACGGGATAATAATATGCATCGTATTCGCGCAGGAAATTTGATTCGAGTTTTACGATCATATCTCTTAAAACCTGTTTCGGCAGTTCTTTTGACCTTAGAAAATTGATCTGCAGATTCAGCTGTCCTTCGGATGTCATGTGAAAGATCGGCAGAATCCCAACGTCCGAGTTCGCCCTAAACGTCATAGTGCCGTGATCGTCTCCTCTTCCCCATGAAATTTCTTCGGCGTGCTTTTCCGAGAACGAAATGATTTGCTCCCCGATCTTGGCGACCTCGCGGCTGCACTTATCCCGCATGTCGTCCATAAATTTATTTTTTGTCCACTTTGGCATATTATTCCCCGGATGAATTATTGAATAATCAAATCAGATTGAAGGCGGAATTTAAGGCAGATAAGCAGGTAGAAAAAAGCGCAGAATTACTATATCTGATTATGATAACAAAAAACCCCCGATTCACGGGGGTTTTTTACAATGCGAATTAATTCAAATTTTAGAAGCCTTGAACCTTTGCAGATTTTTTGTATATCTGGAAAACCAAATGCCATCCTAAAATGATGGCTGCCATCAGTACACCATATCCGCCAAGATAATGCGACACAACGGTTGTATGTTCATTCATCATCGTCCAAATCAGCGGTACACTCATATATGTATTATGTTTCGAGCGAAGCCCGGCTAATCCGGCGTCTGCGGGATTTGGTGCATCGCCGTTTTTAATAGCGGTGATAATTTTCTGCTGTGCCGGCCAAATTCTAAACCAGACATTAAAAGCCATCATAGATCCAAACATTGCACCTACATGGATATTATACGCACGGTACTCCACCATTTCTGTTACGCAGATCAAGAGACAGAGAACGCCGCCGATCCCGAGAAAACTGATAATGGTGGCAACTCTCACATTGCTTGCAAGCGAACTTTTATAAAAAGCATCATACACAAAAACCATAAGGAATGGTAATACATATGCCAAATGTTTGAAGGGGTTTGCCGTTTCATCCATTCCGGGCTCTTTAAACATCGCATCATTCATTCCCATCCAATAAACCAGCAGCATTAACACTACACCGGTGATCCACGTCCACGCAGCTCCCCAGCGGAAAAAGTAAAGTGTGCGCGGCATGAGTTCCGGAATAACTTTCTTTTTTGTTTCCTCATCCATCGTCGCGGCGACATGGCCGTTTACCCAATTAAAGAAATACAAAAGCCCTATCCACAGAACTCCGGCAACGATGTGAAGCCATTTAAATATAGGTGTAATGAATTCCATTCATATTCTCCCTTTTTAATGATCGATTAGAAGTTTCAAAATTACCAATCCAACAGCGGATTTTCTAACGCTTCCGGTCTTATATGCCGCGAATCGTAAACGCCTGCGCCACACGGTCAATAGCAACCATGTAAGCAGCAGATCGAAGCGATATCTTTTTCTCATCGGCAAGCGACGCAACTTCATGAAAGGCATTCACCATTTTTCGTTCCAGTTTTTCATTCACTTCGTCTTCTTCCCAGCGAAACTGCTGAAGATTCTGCACCCATTCAAAATAGGATACGGTAACGCCTCCGGCATTGGTCAGGATATCCGGAACTACGTGTATACCTTTTTCGAAAAGCGCCTCGCTTGCCGGCGGGGTTGTCGGGCTGTTTGCCGCTTCAATCACGAATTTGCATTTGAGTTCTTCAACATTCATCTTGTGGATAACACCGCCGAGCGCTGCCGGAATCAGGAAATCCACTTTTAAGGCAAGCAGTTCCTCATTTGTGATTTCCTTTCCCTGTCCGCAGCCTTTGATCATTCTGTTTTCGTATGCGTAATCAAAAAGCGCCTCAGTATCAAAACCGTCCGGCTCATACAGCCCGCCGTGCACATCGCTGGTTGCAATGATTTTACATCCCATTTCGCCTAAGAATTTTCCTGCGTACGAGCCGACATTCCCGAATCCCTGAATTGCGACCGTTGATCCTTCCAGATCGGTTCCAAATTTAGCGGCAGTTTCCCGAACGGTAATTGCCGTGCCTTTCCCTGTCGCGGCTTCTCTGCCCAGCGACCCGCCGAGATCGATCGGTTTTCCGGTAACAATTCCGGGCGTATGCCCGTGAATCTGTCCGTATTCGTCCATGAACCACGCCATTACCTGCGCATTCGTGTTCACATCCGGCGCCGGAATATCCTTGTTTGGGCCGATCACAGGATCAATCCCGCGAAAAAATCTGCGCGAAAGGCGTTCGAGTTCCCGCTCGCTGTATCCGGTAGGATCAATCGCAATTCCGCCTTTTCCGCCGCCGTATGGAATATCCACAAGTGCTGTTTTCCACGTCATAAGCGCAGCGAGCGAGCGGACTTCATCCAAATCTACCTCATGATGGTAACGGATGCCGCCTTTGAACGGTCCGCGGGAATTGTTGTGCTGGACACGAAATCCCCGAAAACTTTTAATCGTTCCGTCATCCTTCCGCAGCGGGACTTCCACCGATAATTCCCTGTCCGGCATGCGCAGAGAATTTCGAACATTATCTTCCATCCCCAGCAAGTTCGCAGCGCGGTCAAATTGATCTGTACTCGATTTCAGATTATTAACTTTTACACTCATGGCGTCCTCCTCTTCAATTATTGTTTTACGATTAACACGGGGCAATGACACGATTTTAAGATTTCCAGCGGTTTGCTTCCGCGGAAAAATTTTGCAAGCGGACTTTTCTGCGAAGCACCGATGACGATGATATGATTATCCGATGCTGCGGATACCGCCTTTTCGACAAATGATCCCGATTCCATTTTAAGATTGTATGCAGTATTGCTTCTCCGCATGATTTTTTCCGCCCATGCCGCAGCAGATGTATTATCATCACCAAATATGGACGATTCATCCACGGTCAGCATATCCACTCCCAGCTGAAACGCAGAAGCAACACGAACGCCGAATTTGACCGCTTTCTTCGTATTCGCCGCCTCGTTTACGGCTAGCAAAACGCGGTAATCCTGATCAGGATTGTATTCATTCACGACAAAAATGGAACTGTCAATATATTGAATGAGGTCGTGCGCCATTCTCCGCTTTCGGCTTCCGCCGATGATGGTAACATCGATATTGCTCCGGCTGACCTCATCTCGCAATTGGGAAATAATGTCACCGTAGCGCAGAATCAAATCAAGCTCATCGGAACGGGATCCTTCCAAATGGAGTTCACAGCGGTCATCATCAGTTTGGACGATCCTGTTTTCGCCAAAACCTTCATTCACCACGTCATCCGATAAATAATCATTTTTTGCGAGAAAATCCCACGCCCATCCCAACACATCCACCCCGGGACGGTCCACATCCCATTTATCCAGATTTTCCTGAGCGAGCCTGACTTCGCTTGTACTGAAAGCACCGATCTTTTCGCCAACATAGGCGATGGTAACATTCGCTCCGAACGCACGTGCTACGCGCATTCCGAGTTTCAGGGTCGGACCCGAATATTCTTTACTTCCTATGGCAATTAAGAAATTCATCTCAGCAGCGGCCAGTAAAAGGTTGCGACCAGAAACAAAAGAATAATAGATAAGAGGAACAGTTTCCAGCCGGCCTTCAAATAATCACGGGAAGTGACCAAGCCGGTGGAATGTATAATCATACAAGTAGGCGACGCTACAATTGTTAGGTATGCAAAAGCTGACGCCACGGATGTTGCGATGCCGAAGATTACAGGGTCGCCGCCCATATCCAGCACAATCGGGCCTAGGACAGCAACGGTTGCTGCATTGCTCAGTAAATTTGTTAAAATTCCCGTAAGCACTACAGATACAAACCAGCGTACTGCAGCAACATTCTGGAAAATAAATTCCAGTGAACCCAATGCCTGTTCGGCAACCCAAAATGCAGCGCCCGTTTCCTTCATTTGGATTCCCAGCGAAATGGCCGCGCCAAAAAGGATGATCACTCCCCAGTTGGTGTTGCGGTTAATGTCCTTCCAGTCAATCAGCCCAAAGGCAAGGTACAGGAAAACGCCTGTCAGTGCTACGATGCCGAGGCCAATCAGCGGACTGAGGAAAACCCATCCGAGAAAAACCAAAAAGAAAACCAGAATTGCCATCCATTGGTTTCCGTTCAATTTCCCCGTGCGCGCGACTTCCACCTTCAGTTTTCTAACCGCTGAATCCATGATTTTCTGCTTTGGCTTAAAGGTGAACCACAATACAGATGCAGCAATAGGAATTTCAACCAGAAGCATAGGATAGGCATATTTCATCCAGTCCAAATACGAAATTTCCGCTAGTCCGAATTCAGACAAATATCCGATCATAATCACATTTCTTCCGCCGCCGGAGGGCGTGCCGATCGATCCCATCGCACAGCCGTAGGCAATGGAAAATAAAAGCAAAGTAGAAAGGCGCGTGGCCTTTCCTGTATCCAATCCGGCATTCCGGATGAGCGCCAGCGCCACCGGCAGCATCATAGCCGCGACGGTGTGTTCTCCGATGAATGATGAAAGGATTGCGGAAAACATCACAAACCCAAATACAATCCGCCATGTCTTATTTCCTGTCATGGATATAATTCCCAGCGCCAGCCGTTTGTCCAATCCCTGGCTCACGATTGCCACCGCAAGCATCAGCGATCCCATAATAAAAAAGACAGCGTCGCTCATAAAGGAAGACGCTACCCCATCCGGAGAATCCACACCGAGAATCACTTCCATTATCAGGATTAGAATAGCAACAGCGGGAAGCGGAATGGATTCACTGATAATTAAAATCAGTGCAGTCATTACAATGATAAGAGTGCGGTGCCCTTCGGAAGTCAATCCTTCCGGTGACGGCATATAAAAAAGAAGTATGCTGAGACCAAAAGCAAGAATAAGCCACTTTTTTCGGGTGACCCAATACAGTATTTCTGTTAAAACTTTATTAGTCAATAACGGCATTTTTTACAGAAAGAAATTTTTCTTTTGCGGCGTCAGAGGCCTTCCCATCCAAAGCGGCCTTCGTAAACCATCCGGATGTGTTTCCCGTTCCTTCGCCCACGCATTCCATTTTTTAAAATGATTAAATGATTTATTTGTATCCACAAAAATGTCGCCGTATAGCTCATCAGGGTTAGGTTTGGAAATACTCACCTTTTGCAGCCAGCAGTGCGCACCGGAAATGGGATCCGGATTAACCGCGTGTGTAATATTCTGATGCACGCCTCCGTCCCTCCACCAAATGCGGTTCGTATCCGGATCTTCTGTCTTCCACGATTTGATTCCGTTCACTGTTCTCATTTTCCATTTTCCATCACCTATTTGCTGGATATCAACCGTGTTGGTCATGAACCGATTCCCTTCATCCTGCTGCCGGCGCCATCTGCCGATATGATGGGAGCAAGCCACCACGCCCGGCTTGATCGCTTCCGTGACCCAAACCTTATCCACGAACCAGCCGATTTCTGTGGTGATTTTTAGTAAGTCACCATTGTACAAACCCAATCGTTCTGCATCTTTGGTATGAATCCAAATGGGGTTCCGGTGGGCGATTTCCGTTAGCCACTTAGAATTTGCAGAACGTGAATGAATATGCGTAGGCAGACGAAAATTCGGCAGTAGAATGCATTCATTTTTCTCTGTATCAAGATTGTCAAGATGGACATGACTTTTGATCCGGTAACCCGGCGTGGCATGTTCCGGATAGCCGAAATCCGCCATAGTTTGGGAATAAATTTCCTGCCGCCGGGACGGTGTTGGAAAACCACTGAAATTTTTATCGTTTACCTGAATGCCAACCACTTCGCCGTTCTTTTCTATCTGTCCGTTTGAGTTTACGGTTTCACCTTGAGTAACCTCTTTTTCATGGTTCCGGTACACATTGTCGTCAACCATAAATGCGCCGTATTTCCGCATGTATTCTAAAGCGGTAAACCCTTCTTTTTCTGCAGCTTCCGGAAGACCATCAGTGTGCTCAAAAATGTATTGGTAATATTCATCAATATTTATCTTTTCCCCTTCCCGGTACGGACTTATAAAATGTTTCCGGATTCCCAGATCACCGTCTTTGTCAATCCGCCAGGAAAGTTCGATCCAGAATTCATCTTCTTCCCACACTTCACCGGGATTCACTTCATAGGTGAAATCCACATGCTTCCCGTCTCGGCGGGCTTTTTCTCTTAAAACAGGCTGGCGAAAAGCAATCCATATACCGGCCTGTGTTTCGTAGGAATTAATGTCATGCCGCTCCGATGCATGGCCCATCGGCAAAACATAATCAGCGAAAAAGGCGGTTTCATTCCACGTGGGCGTTAGTGCAATATGGCACCCGACCTTCTCTGCGTCAGAAAGCATCTCAATCCATGTGAAACCGTCGGGATATGTCCACACAGGATTGAACACACGTGTGAAATACACATCCAGAGAAGCGCGGTTATCTTTCAACAGATGCGGTAAAATTTGGCTCATTTCATAATGGGCTAACGTGTACTCCTTCGGCCAGTTTAATTCGTTCCATGCATCAGGCCCCGGCGGAGCATCGAAAAATTCGGGATGAAATTTATTCCATGCGCTGGGAGATGTTCCTCCTTCCGTCCCAACAGAACCGGTGAGCACATTGAGTAAGTGAAGCGTACGTGACACCTGCCATCCTCCCAAGTTCCCGATGGAAGGTCCCCGCCAAACATGGGTGGACAATTTGCTTCCTGCCTTAGCAACCAGTCTTGCCACACGGATGATCTGCTCTGCATCGATCTGGGCTTCTTCGGCAGCAAATTCCGGTGTGTATTCCATCCATTCTTCGCTTAATCGTTTAATGAATTGATCAAACTCAACCGGATCGTCTGGATGCAGTTTTTGCAAATATTCATCCCAATTCACCCAATTTTCAACATAATGACGGTCGTACAATTCTTCGTCCAAAATGACCTTGGCCATTGCCATGAAAACCGCAGGTTCACTTCCCGGATAGGTTGGCATCCATTCATCCGCCATAGATGCCGTATTTGACAGCCGCGGATCCATAACAATCAGCTTTGCCCCTTTCATCATTCCTTCCATGATACGCTGTGCATGCGGATTAAAATAATGTCCCGTTTCCAGATGAGATGACGCTAAGAGAATGACTTCTGCATTTGTATGGTCCGGGCTTGGCCGATCATATTTATGCCAGAGCGCATAGCCGGTTCGGGCTCCGGCAGAACAAATATTTGTGTGAGAATTGTGCCCATCTACTCCCCAGGCTTTCAGTACGCGCTCCGCGTATCCTTCATGTCCGGGACGCCCAACATGATAGACCACTCCGTCCTTCCGTTTTCGGATCGATGCTGCGATCTTTTCTGAAATTTCATCCAGAGCTTGATCCCAGGAAATACGTTCCCACTTCCCTTCACCACGTTCGCCAACCCGTTTTAATGGATAAAGAATCCGTTCTGTATCATTGATCTGGTTGATGGTAGCCGGACCTTTGGCGCAGTTTCGGCCGCGGCTGCCGGGATGATGAGGATTCCCCTCAAATTTTCGCACTTCATTGGAATCTTTATCAATATAAGCCAAAAGACCGCAGGCCGATTCGCAATTGAAACATGTGGTCGGTACAATGGAATAATGGCGTTCCTTTTTCTCGGGCCATGCTGCCGGATCCATTTCAGTGAAGTCGTCCCATTCACTTGGATCAGGATATTTATAGAGTTCCCGCGGACCTTCCATGATAATTTCTTCAGACCAATCGGGGCGATCCGAAATTTTAGGTATGAGTCCTATGGACTCCGAAAATGTTTCTATCCAGCTGCGTTTCATAGTTACTATATGTTTACGTGTTCTTGTGTAAAGGCGCTTAAACACATGAACACTTCTCCACTTGAACACTCTTTTTCAACTTAACGGTATCATTTGCGGTACGCGGATGCGCACATACTCGGTTAAATAAATACCGGCCATTATCATTCCGCCCGCAATCATTTGCCATCCGGCCAGCAATAATGCAAACGGAATCAGATTTCCAATAAGCAGCCCAGTCCAAAAATATTTTGAATAATATCCTATTGTCATCATCCGAACGGCTTCTTTGGTATCCGGTGTGTTATGAGGCATCCATATTTCTTTACCAATTGTGAGCAAATTAAGAGCAATTCCCGTAAGCAAAATATTTGACATATTTCCAATGGAATCAGGTGTAATCACCATCATGACCGCCGACCCCATCATGACGGCGTGGATTAGCATATGAATGGATGACTGAATGGGCGTCTGCCAAAGGTCTCGTGCCCGTGCCTGAGCGAATAGAAACGCAGTATAAATTGCCCCAAGAATAGCAAATACACCGCCGATCCACCAAATCCAACCGGTTGGGAAAGACACAAAATGACCCAATAATTTCAATGAAACCAATCCGCCAAAAATGGTTATGATGTAGGCCCCGCGTACCAGCCAAGACTTCCATTGGGGCCGGAGCAAAACATAAAGAAACCGGTCAGGGCGATCTAGGTCTTTAATAAGGAATCCACCTGTAAATCCCATAAAAGTAAGTGTAATGATTAATCCGGTCAATTCGGACGCTGGAGATAATTCTCCTAAAAATAATTGCCAAATGGCCATCATGAGAAATGTGCCGGAGGCAATGGCTTTTGTCCATACATATGCCGGGACTTCCCATCCCCAAAGCACGCCTTTACTCGGCGAATCATAAACACGTCGCGCTTCCTGTGTATCAACTTCCTGCTGGATTTCTTTGGCCACATTGTCAATTGCCCGCTGATCAAATGCCGTTCCTTTGCGGGAATGCGTATCCATAGCCATTTGAACCAGCAGTGAATCTAAATCCGCTTCCGATTTTCGCTCATCAGCGAATTTTGCATAGTGGCCGACGCCAAGTGACTGCTCAGACCATACATAATCGGTCTGGCGTTCGGTTGCTGTGGGGTTCAGCATTTCCGAACTGCCGTTGATATAATAGAGATTTGGGTTTGCGCCTTTCTCCGGTTTTCGCACCATTGTTTCTTCTTCTGCAACTAATTGCGCAATGCTGGAATTCGGATCATCCAAATCGCCGGAAACAATGGCCTCAACCGGACAGACGATCACACAAGCCGGCTCATATCCGGTGTCCACCCTGTGTGCACAGTAGTTGCATTTGGCAGCAGTGTTCGTGTTTGGATCCATGTAAAGCGCATCATAGGGGCAGGCCTGCATACAGGACTTGCATCCGATGCAGCGGTCGTTGTCAAAATCCACAATCCCGTCAGCACGCTTGTACAAAGCAGTTGTGGGACAAATCTCTACGCAGGGAGCATCGGCACAGTGATTGCATCTGTGGACAGAAAATTCTCGTGTGGAATTAGGGAATGTTCCTTTTTCAATATATTTTACATGGGTCCGGTTCACACCAATGGGCACATCGTGTTCGCTTTTGCAAGCGACCGTGCAGGCATGGCATCCGATACAGGTTCTGTTGTCAATTACAAATCCGTAGTTCAATTTAATCTTTCACCGCATTAGACATAGTTGCGGCACATTCATTTTTCCCCAAATCCATGATGTCGGCTTCATTCATATCCACATCCATCCAACCGGAATTTACTTTCCGAATTTCATCATAGACTTTCGGGGAATCCCGCATGTTATCTAAAATGAATTCAGTGAATTTTTCAGATGAATCTAATTCGTATACGGCTTCATTAAGATCTAATATTTTCTCTAATTTTTCGGAAAATACTAAATGATCATTCGCTTCTGACCAATCCATATAATGGCCCGGCAAAACATTTAATCCATGATCTAGATTCAGCACTTTATTTGTTATTGTATCAAAAAGCGTAGCTGACCATTCCTTAGCTTTCCCACCTAAATCTGGCCGTCCAACAGATTGAATGAATACCGTATCGCCTGAAATCAGGTATTTATCATCAATGATATAACTGGTACTTCCTGGTGTATGTCCGGGCGAATGTAATACTTTTATTTCCGGACCATTTTCCCCAATCGTATAGATTTCACCATCATTGATGGTGCTATACTTAAAAGTAGCATCCTTAAAATCACCTTCATGGGCAAAAATATCTGCACCGGTTTCATTGGCAATCTGTTTTGAGCCACTGATGTAATCGGCCTGAAGATGTGTCTCAAAGGTTATTACAATTTTGGCATTTTGTGACGATGCGAATGTTTCATAAAACTCAAAATTTCTACTCGGGTCAAAAATAATCATTTCTCCTTCATACAAAAGACCATAATTACAGGATGCCTTCCCCGGGCGGATGAACTGAAACAAGGAATAAGAATCTGAACTTGGATTGATCCGTTTGGGTGCAAGCAAATTACCCCAGGTTTTGATTCCTCCAGAAAGATAAGCCACATCTTTAAAACCATTTTTAACTAAAATTTCACCTACATATTGAGCAGACCCTTCTTTGGCACAAACCACTTTTACGGGCTTTTCTCGGGAAACTTTTTGGATAGAAGCATCCTCTTCTTCCATAAAATCAAAATATGGCACATTGACCATATCAAATGGAAATGGACCTTCCACATTAAATCGGTTGAAGTCATCTTCATTCCGGACATCAAGGACGAGCATATCATCCTGATTGGTCAAAAAATCAAACAGGTCTTTTGCTGAATAGGACTGCAGTGACAAAACGGGGTTGGTTAAATTTTATACGAATAAAGTAATATCAGCGTCCGCAGCAAATTCCAAAAATGATGCCGCACCGGCTACGTCCGTTGCTTCAATAAATTGATCCTGACTGAATCCAAACACATCCATAGTCATTTGGCATCCATACATTTTTACACCGGATTCTACGCAAATGTCTCTCAATTCTTCGACGGTTGCCACACCTTTATTTTTGAATGTTTTTTTCATAAATGATGTTGCCATCGTTTCAAAACCTGGAACATTTCCCATAATTACATTAGGAATTGGCCACTGAATATTTTGGAATCCTTCAGGACCAAAAGGCATCTTCATTGGCATGGCAGGATTGGTTGCAGGTGCAACTTTAGCATCTATTTCTTTATTCAATAGAGTTAAGCCATAAAATGTAAAAAATATACCAACTTCCATATCCATTGCGGCTGCTGTT
>JASLML010000020.1 GCA_030746535.1 Fidelibacterota bacterium | reverse complement strand
GAACCTGACGAAGCATCATCCAATGTTACCGTTCCGTTTACAGAACTGTCCGTAATGGCAAATGTCAGTGCATCTCCGTCCACATCTGATCCCGGAAGTGTTCCGGTAAGATCGGTATCTTCATCTGTTGTTAATGATGTGTCGGATGCAACCGGTGCATCATCCACTGCATTAATCGTAAGGCTTACCGTTGCTGTATTTGATGTTGCTTCTCCATCGCTTGCGGTAAAAGTGAAGCTGTCCGATCCGTTGTAGTTGGCATTGGGTGTGTATATGAGTGATGCAACAGGACTGTCATTTGACCAAGTAGCACCATAGATATTTCCATTGTTACCATTTTCGCTCAAATCATATAAAGTAGTCCCAGAATTTTGATCGAATCGCCAGTATCCCTGGATATTTGCTGAAGAAGTATAATTCCCAGAATTGGTTGATGCATCTAAACCAAAACCCGAATTATAAAGAGCAGCTATTTCCTCGCCAGATAATACTATATCATAAAATGCTAAATCATCAATTCGCCCACTGAATGGATAACTCCATTGTGAAGAAGGAGTAGTATTTGCCATACCTAAAAAATAGTCTGTGTTATAGTTTCGGATATCTGCTTCCATAATAACCGTTCCAATTGAATCTCCATCAACATATAAATGCATAGATCTGGTTATTGAATCATAAGTCATAACCAAATGATGCCATGAATCTTCATATGTTTCAAGCGTAGAAACTGTGTATTGATCATTATTTTCATCCCAAATTTCCGCAATGAAATGCTTATTTAAACTATAGACAATACCCATGTGCCAGCCAGGTCTGGCAACGATTTGCCCATCAGTATTTGGTGTACCAATTGGCGAAGCCCAGACTGAAAAGGAAAAATTCCCATCAGTTAGTGATTCCAGATTCGTGTTATCACTAATTCTTACATAATCATCCACTCCATCAAAGCTGAGAGAATAACTCGAGCCTGATCCACTACCGGATATTGTTCCATACGCAGGAGAATCCACAACAGCATAGGTAAGAGAATCCCCATCTGCGTCCGTTGCTGATAATGTAATACCAACTGCAACATCCTCATCCGTGGTAAAGGATGTATCTGATGCCACAGGGGCATCATTGGTGATGCGATCGCCGGAAACAAGGAAATCATCGGCAAACATATACCAATGATCCTCAGAGACATTTTGAAGCGCAAGAAAAATATCCTGCCCGATATAACTGCTGAGGTCGTAGGAATACCGTGTCCATATTGAATCCAAATCAGTGACGGATTCAAGCGTAACGGTAAAGCTGGATGCAAGGCTGTCCGAAGTGGAAAGCAATACATTAAAATCTTCCAGGAAACTCCCGCTGTGGGATCTTGCCCAGAAAGAAAAAGAAACCGCTGAAAAAGTGCTCGGGATGCTGATTTTGGGTGTAACGAGATAATCATCGTTTACACTCGAATAGTAGATATAAGCGCCTTTATCGCCGTAGTAGGATATGTCCAACGATGAACTTGAACCTACGCCCCAGTCGTTCCCGTCATTATCATTATCTATCACCGTCCAGTCGTTCGGCATGCCGTCTTCAAAACTGGTGCTTAACAGTGTTTTATTCACCGAATCGGCGATAAGGCCCTGGTATTTGTCTGTTATCCAGCCGTGCATTCGGCCGGACTGCTGGGTTGAGAACCCATCGTTATCTAGGTCGTAGCAGTCATCATCAGCGTAGCCCATAAAATTGTGAAAATCGGTGTCGATAAAATCATTGTTCTGGCAATCAAAGGTGTCCGGATCGGCACAGGAAAAGTTCTTGGTAGTCGCTTTCGTGTCCGAACACAGGTCGCCAACAACATCGGCACTGTCACCCACATCGTAGGTATATCCGTCTGCACCTTCGTAGCAGTCGCCACAGGTTGTAACTTCATAAACTCCATGATGCGTATGCCACAGCCCCAGCGCATGACCCAGTTCATGCGTAATGGTGTGCTGCGATATGTTTGGCGTACCCCAGAATGTGCGCGGCCCGCCAAACCAGTCTTTATCTACGATTGTACCGCCATATTTGGTAAGTGCTTCGCTGTCCCACGGAAAAGTGGATACACCCAATATGCCCCAGTCAGAAGACGAATTGGTTACATACAAGTTATGATATTGAAGCGGATCAGCGGCATAGGCCTCTTTGATCTCGCCTGAGCTCCATTCGGCACTGGATATTTCCTGATACTGGGCATCGTTGTGTATCTGGAAGGTCATGTCAAATTTGATTGTATAATCGGAGTACGCTTCGTTCAATGTTAGCAGCTGAGCTTCCGCATCCGAAAGTTCTGCGGTAGGGTTATTGCCGGAATCATCAGCAAAAGCATGTACATACAGCCGAATAATTAACGTATCTGTTGCAGCTGTGGGTATAAAACTATCCCGAACAGTTGGATCATCTGTAGCACCAAAATAGGTGCAGGCGCGAGGTGTTCCGTATTTTTCGATCCATGCGGGCATTGTGCCGCACCATTCATCCACGGTTTCACGTACATCAAGCATTGGGCGCGGATTATATCCGGGGCGGATTCGTGGGATTACTGTTACCGGCGTTGAACTTTTGCTGATCAGCTTTTCTGTGGTTATTTCAGGCCGCTTATCTTTTGCCTGCGCAAATAGTGCAGTGACGATCCATAAACTCAATAACCCTTTTTTCATAAGATGACTCCTATTATACTAAATACTGCCTTGCGATAATGTGGATTAGAATAAATATACAAATAATTGTGCTACTGATTAAATACAATCATTAGCACATACGACTAGCGTGAGGCAAATCACATACACTAGGCTCGATATAGAAGGATAAATAGCATTAATAATTGTATTGAGAAAGTTTTAGGCTTCAAACTTTACCGATACCAGCTTCGACACACCCTTTCTTTCCATAGTAACGCCGTAAAGATAATTGGCCGATTCCATGGTCAGCTTGTTGTGAGTGACGACAATGAACTGTGTTTCATCGGAAAACTTTTCAAGCACGCGCGTGAATTTTTTGATATTCACGTCATCCAGCGGTGCATCCACTTCATCCAGAATGCAGTAAGGACTGGGCTTCACCTGGTAGATAGAAAAAAGTAGCGCAATCGCGGTAAGCGCCTTTTCGCCGGCGGAAAGCATACGAAGGCTTTGGTTGCGCTTGCCGGGCGGCTGGGCATGGATGGAAATTTCCGCTTCCAGCGGATCGGGATCGCCTGTAAGCGACAGTTCACCTTTGCCGCCTTCAAAGAACATGGTAAACAGCTTTTCAAAATTTTCTTTGATCTGATCAAATGTTTCCCGGAACTGTTTCCGCGCCACTTCATCAATTTTTTGAATGGTTTCGCGAAGGTTTTCCTCCGCCTTGATCAAATCCGCTTTCTGGTTCGTCAGCATTTCCAGCCGCTTGGCCTCTTCATCAAATTCGTCTTTCACCGCCATATTGATCGGCCCGATATTTTCAATGGATTTCTGAAAGCGCTCAATCTTATAGCGGATGTCATCGATTCCCTCATCGGATTCCATTCTATCCGGAATATCTGATTGATATTTTTCTTTGATGCGTTCTCTCTGAGAAATGATCTTTTGTTCAAATTCGGCCGCATCCACCTCTGCCTTTTTCAATTCTTCTAGAATGTGCTCTCTGGACTGCTGCTCGGTACGAATCTTGTTCCTGACCGATTCAATTTGATTGTAGGATTCATCGGCAGCCTCGCGCTTAAGTTCCAGCACCGAGCGCTGCTTTTGAATTTTACCCACCGATTTTTGCAGTTCCGCATTGCCTGTTTGCGCTTTTTCTTCCAGTTCTACGATCGATGTATTGAGCTCGGCAATTTCCTGATCGATCGCTTTTCCGCGATCCTGCAGTTCAGCAATCAGTTCGGTGGTGGTCTTTTTCTGGAACAACAGATTATCCCGGGAATTTTCCAGGTTCAGCAGCTCAATTCTCATATCCTGGACTTTCTGGTGGAATCCGTCGCGTTTTGCCTGCGCCTGCGATACGGAACTCTCCACCTTGCTGACCTGGCCGTCAAAATTATTAAGCTTGGTCTTTAAATCCTTGATTTCCGGCACCATTTTATCCACCGCTTTTCCCATCTCCGAAAGGGACGATTTGGTTTCCGTAATTTTTGCAGCAATCTCACCTGAGCTGTCCATAGACTGCGTCTGCCGGAAGTGGCAGCGGATCAGCTCTGTTTCGGTGCCGGATAGGTCATCGATCATTCCCTGAATTTCTCCGGTGAGTGCTTCGCATTTGGCATCCGCTTCGGATTTGGATTCGTCCAGATCCGTCAGTGTCCGGCGCTGATCTTTCCCTTTTGAAACAAGCGTTTCGATTTCTTTATTCAGCGATTCGATATGGTTCTTTCTTCCCAGCAGGCTGGATTCATTCGATTTGGATCTGCTGCTGATCATAAAATGCCTGCCCGAAAAGGATCCGGATAGGTCTACCAAGTTCCATCCGGCAAGTGCTTTATCCTTTAATGCCAATTCAAGATCTTTCACAACCAGTATCTGCCCCAGCAGTTTTTCTGCCAGCGGCTGAATTGTCTTTCTGCAGGATACGAATTCCACAGCTTTGCCGATCACCGATTTGGAATTAGGAACAGTGCCCTGGGCTGTTTTATGGGCTGAAATTTCTTTCAGCGGTATGATCGATGTTTCGCCTAGATCCTCAGTTTTCATCTTTTTTAGAATGCGCACTGCCGCTGCTCTGTCTTTGGCTACCAGGCACGATGCAAGATTGCCAAGCGCCGATTCGATCACTGCTTTCTTATCGCTGTCCACATTGATCAGGTCGGCAACTGTTCCGAGCACACCCTTGAATGTTTCTGCATGCTCTAGGATGTGCTGCGTTCCTTCCGGATATCCTTCACCGCGGCTAACCAATTCTTTGTAGAACTGCAGCTGGCTTTCAAGGCCTTCCGCTTTCGCCAATGTGCTGTGGTATTCAAGCGTAAGGGTATGGCGCTTTTCCTGCAATGCAGAAGATTCCTGCTGCTGCTCTTTCAGCTTTGCTTTTAATGCTGCTATTGATCCTTCAGTGCCTGTTTTTTCTTTTTCCAGGTTTGCGATCGCTGATTCATCTTCGCTGCGCATTGTATCCAGGCTGGTTTGTTTTGCAGCCATTGCTTCAACCTCAGCTTCCTGTTCCTCTATCGATTGACGGGTTCTGTCCAACAGCGACTGCTTTTCTGCAGCTGCCCGTTCCGTTTCCCATCTTTTTGTCAGCACACGGTCAAGCTCTGCCCGTGCAGACTGAAATTCAACCTCCACCGTTTCCAGAGCGTCCTTTTCCTTCTTATAGTGGGCCAACTTTTCATTGACCAAAGGTTCGATCGATGCTTTCTCTTCATCGTATTCCGATATTTGGGCATGCATTTGCTGCACACGTGATTGGCCTGAATCTTTTTCTACCTGCAGCCGCTGGATGGCCGCTTCCGATGCGCGGGCCTGTTCCTTGGCTACCAGAATTGTATTGGCAATTTCCTCTCTTTCGGCATCCTTGGTCTGCAGCGATTCGCGCAGCGATTCTACTTCTTCCTGCTGTATTTTGTAAGACGATTCAAGCGCATCCAGTTCTTTGTCAAAAATGGATTCTTCCGTTGCCTTGGATTCCTTTAAATGTTTGAAGTCGCTAATCTTTTTGCGGAGAGGCATGGCCTGTTCCTCCGCGGACTTTACCGTAAGATATGCCAGCAGCATATCGGCATCTTTGAGCTGGTCGGTCAGTTTTTCGTGGCGTTTGTAGCGCTTAAGCTGAAGGTCTAGGCTCTTTACCTTTGCTTCCACTTCAAGGATAATATCCTCTACGCGATCCAGGTCCACGCGGGTCTGATCAAACTTCCTCAGGGCATCCTTGCGCTGCCCTTTATATTTATTGATGCCGGCTGCCTCTTCGAACATGCGCTTGCGGTCATCTGCGGTGTCCGATAGGATCTGTTCAATCATTTTAAGCTCAATTACGGAATAAGCATCCGATCCCATTCCGGTATCCACGAACAGATCATACACATCCTTGCGCCGGCATTTATTGCGGTTAATGTAATATTCACTTTCTCCGCTGCGGAAAACGCGTCGGCTGATTTCCACATCGTTGTATTCTACCGGGAGTTTGCCTTTATTATTATGTACGGTAAGGGAAACCTCGCACACACCCAGCGGCTTTTGCTTTTCGGTACCGTTGAATATGATATCCTGCATGGATGTGCCGCGGAGTACGCTGGTTTTCTGCTCACCGAGCACCCAGCGAATAGCATCTACAATATTGGTTTTTCCGCAGCCGTTGGGGCCGACAATGGCGGTGATGCCTTCGCCGAATTTGAGTTTATCCTTCTTTGCAAAGGATTTAAACCCGTGTAGTGTGAGGTCCGAGATATACACTGATGATGGTTTGGATTATTTTGGGCAACTGAAGTTAGTGAATTTCCGAAGAGAATGCATTAAGATTCCTTTCGGGTTGGATTTTATCTCATGAGTGGGTAGTATTGATCAAATCCAAATATTTCGACAGGAGGCTCACATGAACCGATCAATCGTAATCCTCATTTCTTTTTTACTGATGTCAAGCTGCGGAAAGGAAGAATCTGCAGACGGCGACACAGCATCTGACGGCACCTCAGAACAGCTCTCAAACGGATGGGTAACCATACAAAGATCGTCCGGAACTTCGGACAGTGCCTATTACAATCATCCGACTCCCGGAACCGCAAAACCGGCAGTTATCTACAACCACGGAAAATTTATTGAGCAGAACGGCTTCAGCGGAGGCGTTAGCGCAGGATACGACATTACTGATTTCGCAGATGCGATTGCTAATTCCGGATTTGCAGGCATTGCGCCTGTGAGGGCATCAGGATCAACTTTCGATGACGGAATGTTCGATGCTGTCATTTCAGCCTTGAAAGCACAGGATGATATTGACGGAAGCCAGATTTTCATGTACGGATTTTCACGAGGCGGTCTGCTTTCGCATCAGTTTGCAGTGAATGACGACAGCCAATTGAAGGGAGTGATACTCAATTCTCCTTCTCCCGGAAGGGATGTCGGTTCATCCAGCAACGAATTTGCGGAAACGCTAGATGACTTACAGGCAATCGATGTTCCTTATCTTGTTCTCATCGGTGATGAAGAGGACAATCCAACCATTACAAGCAATGTCAATCAGTTGGTAACAAACCTGAATGCGCTGAATAAAAGTTTAGCAATTTACAGATTAACAGGCGATTCCGATGATCCTACAGCAGATCACGACTGGTTTTATGTTATCCGGACCGCTTACTGGACAAAAATTGATTCCTTTCTATCTGCGAATAGTTAATAATATTTCTTTTTGAGGCATTATGTAAGTCTTTTGTAACTCTTTTTTTAAGTGTTGGTATAAAGTTTCTGTGAAGTAAGTTTTTACACAAACTAGTTAGTTAGGAGGATATAGCATGAGTAACTACACACATAAAACAATGACCGTTCTTATTCCCTTTTCATTGATGGTCATTTTGGCAGGATGCGCCGCAACAAATCAAAGCCATATTTTTAGCCCAATTGATATTTCAGTTGGAAGTGAACTTGAAGCTGATATTGAAGTAAACACAAATAAAAAGCTAACAGGCACAGCATATTCAAGATTCTTATTTAATTTTATCCAGTTAGATGGAGATTCAGAATTTGCAGATGGCTATGGAGGGTTGGGAGCTCTTGGAAGAACAAAATCTGCTGCTGCCTACAAAGCAATTAGTCAAAGTGATGGAGATGTTCTTGTTTCACCTCAATATGTAATAGTTTATAAGGACAATCTATTCATTCAAGAAATCACTGTAACTGTAACCGGATTTGAAGGAAAAGTAAATTCAATTACCAAAAAGGAATAATAACTCCATAACACTAAAGTTTCCTTTAAAACTCTGGATTAAAGCCGAGTTGCTTATCTGCAGATTGAAATAATCCATGATGTGCTCCAAAATTTAAAGTTTAATCACGTAAATCCTTTGTCTCAAATTTTCGGAACTCAAGGTGAAAATAGGATTTATCCCGGCGGCCAGGTGAATCTGCGTCCACCCATCAAATGCAAATGCACATGCCAGACCGTCTGTCCCGCATCGGCATTGCAGTTGAATCCGGTTCTGTAACCGGATTCAGCTATTCCTTCCTGCTCTGCCAATTCCTTTGCTGCTAATATAAGTTCTCCAATCAGTTCCGCATCCTCCGCCTTCAAATCATTTATGGTAGCAACATGTTTTCTGGGAATAATCAATATGTGTGTCGGCGCCTGTGGATTGATATCACGAAAAGCGACCAGATTATCCTTCTCCATAAGCAATTCGGTAGGTATCGTGCCTGAAGCTATATTGCAGAATAAACAATCGGTCATCAGTTAACCCTCAAAGAGCCTAAATCAAAATTTATCATGAATGAGGCGCCGGTAACTGCAGCAGTTTCAGCACGCAGGCGTCTTTTTCCCATGCTTATCAATTCAACCTCCGCATCAGCGATCATACCCAATTCATCATGGGTAAAATCCCCTTCCGGACCAACCAGCAAATGGACTGGTCCCTTTTGATAGTCTATTGCAAAACTGCTGATATCCCTTGAACCGCCGAAGGGATGCAGCGCACAGCGGTAATCCGGATGGTAGATGTCCAGCCAATCGTCCAATGAAATCGGTTCGCATACTTTTGGGAAGTAAGACCTTCCGCACTGCTTTGCCGCAGAAGCCACTATTTTTGCGCAACGTTCAAGGTTAATCGTTTTCTTTACACACCTGTCAAGCACCAACGGCTGAAATGATTTCACTCCTACCTCCGTTCCTTTTTCCAGCATCCATTCCAGTCCATCCTTCTTTAGGATGCCGAATGCAAGATGCAATGCCATATCCGCTTCGCCGTAACGCGAATGCACTGCCGTTACCTTGCCTAAAACAGAGGAATTGATTTGATCCACTTGCCCTTCGTAACATGTCCCTTTGCCATCCAACAGCCATACAGATTCTCCCTCTTTAATCCGCAGTACATGCGAAAGGTGATGGGATTCGGATGAATCAAGTTTGAACGAATTATCATAAATATTTTTCGTATCTACGAAAAAAAAATGTTTGTCCGGCACTACTGTTTCCAGTTAAGCGTAAATCCGATCACCAAGCCGTTATAATTGGCGCGTTTCCCTACTCCATCTTTCATCGGAAAAATATCGACCCCCGCACTGGCGGTAAATACAATGCGGTTGATATAACCTATATCCATGCCTCCGCCAATATAACCTCCGGCCAGACTGGTTACCTCCGGATGCGTCCAGCGCTTGAAGAATGATTCTTCATCGGTTGCTTCCATAACGAAAACAGGGCCGGCTTTTCCGGCAACAAAGGGACGGATATTGTTTGCTATCTGGCCTTCAAAGGGATAGTAACGCCCACTCAAGAACAGCGGCACAATAACCAGATGTGTAATATCAGCAGGCTGAACGGGGTAACCGGAATAGGAATAGGTTACGATCGGAATTTCATCTTCATCTTTAATATCGTAAAGCCTGCTTTCCAGACCCAAAGACCAGTTCAGCGAAGGATTCCAGGTATAATTTAGACAAATACCGCTGCCGTATACTCCCATCGCCAATCCGAAACCGCGCTGGTTTGGATAGGGGCTGCCGGCGGCAATACCGATACAACAGATGCTTATCAACAACGAATAGAATTTCATCTTGTTCAAAAATTACGGATTTAAAATTATCTTTCCGAATGCTTCACCGCTTTCCAGGCGGCTGTGCGCAGCGGCTGCCTCTTCCATGGGGTGGATTGAATCAATGATAGGCTTGATTGCGCCTGCTTCAACCAGCGAAAGCACTTCATCGAGCGCAGCGCAGTCTCCCATCGTGGATCCGAAAATGGACTGCTGTTTCATAAAAATATGCCTTAAGTCCATTTCCACATTCGGTCCGGTCGTTGCGCCGCAGGTAACCAGC
The DNA here is from genome assembly GCA_030746535.1 of Fidelibacterota bacterium. Lineage (GTDB taxonomy): Bacteria > Fidelibacterota > Marinisomatia > Marinisomatales > TCS55 > JAAZYX01. The sequence continues at coordinate 21,166 of JASLML010000020.1, read as the reverse complement.
CTTCCTCCCTTGGCGAGGCATTTCAAACTCGTTTTCCACGTTGATTCCCCCACGTGCTCAAACACTACATCCGCGCCGCTTCCTTCCGTGGCATCCTTTACGGCAGAAGCAATATCTGCAGTATTGTAATTTAGAACAAGATCCGCGCCGAGTTTTTCGGCAGCAGCAGACTTTTCATCTGATCCTGCTGTTGTTATAACACGGCATCCGGCATGTTTTGCGATTTGAACCGCCATGGTGCCGACTCCGGAGCTTGCGCCCCAAACGAAAACGGTTTCGCCGGGCTGAATATTGGCTCTTCTTATGAGCATTGCATAAGCTGTCTGCCCAGCAAGCGCAAGTGCCGCCGATGCATTAAAATCCAGATTGACCGGCTTTTTCGTGATATTTTTTTCTGAGACACAAATAACTTCGGCCATTATCCCGTTTTGGGATTCACCAAGGATGCCCATAGATCTGCAAAAATTTTCACGGCCCGTTTTGCAAAATTGACAGCTTCCGCACCATACCAGCGGCTGAATTATCACTTCATCGCCTTCTTGGAAAATTGAGTCATTATTTCCGGTGGATTGCACAATGCCGGATGCATCACTTCCCATAGTTAGAGGTAACGGCAAGCCGGGAATTCCTTTGCGCACCCAAATATCCAGATGATTTATGGAAGCCGCTTTTATTTCAACGCATACCTCGTTCCGCTTTGGCTCGGGATCGGAAATGGTTTCCCATGTGAGTACTTCGGGCCCGCCATTGGAATGAATCCGAAGTGCTTTCATTTTTCTTTTTTAAACAGCACAGCGTCAAGGCTGTATTTCCCCGGGCCAAGGCAGATAACCGCTGAAAACAATGAAAAATACACCAGTGCAGTTTCCGGGCTTCCTGTACCGGTAATGTGATACATTGCATCCACAAACATCGTTGCCGCGGTAAAAAATGCTGCCGGACGCGTAAACAATCCGACAAGCACGAGCACTGCACAAACCGATTCCGAAAAGGCCGCAATGAAGCCGAATAGAGGATTGGCAAAATCAAGCAGGTCTAAAAAATATTTCGAGAAAGCATTCCCCAATTTTTCCCATTTTTCCGGATTGGTTATTTTCTTCCAGCCGTGATTGGCGATCATAAAATATCCCGGCAGAATGCGAAGCACCAGCAGTCCGCAATCCATGCAGGCACGCTTCCCGCCGCAGCAGTCTTTCAATTTGGCCAACAGATTATTCATCGTCTTCCTTTTCGTCTACATCTGTGAATTCCGCATCCCGAATTTCGGTATCTTTAAAATATGTTTCCTTTTGTTCCGACGATTTGTCCTTGCGCATTCCCAAAGAAAGCAAATATCGGCCGGCGCGGAATAATACATAAACAGCAACCGCATAGATGATGATCTTGCCCATTGCTACAGTTCGGCTGCCGGATTGAAAAATTTGGTGCCGGTCACCGGCTCACGGATATACTGAATCACCTCTTTTAGATCATCTTCATTTTCAACAAAATCAATGTCATTCGTATTGATGATGACGAGCGGTGTATCCTGATAGCTGAAAAAATATTCGCTGTACACCTGATTTACGGCATCGAGATAATCCCAAGATAAATTCTTTTCAAAATCCCTGCCGCGCTTGGCGACATTTTTCATCAGCGTTTCCGTATCCGCCTGCAAATAAATGACAAGGTCAGGGTTAATGATATTTTTTTCGAGATGGGCTGCTACTGTTTCATACAGCACCAAGTCTCTTTCATTTAGGTTTAGCGAAGCAAACAGGCGGTCTTTCACAAACATGTAATCCGAAATCAACAGATTATGAAACATATCCACCTGCCGAAGCTCCTGCTGCTGCTGGTAGCGCTGGAGCAGAAAAAAGAGCTGAACCTGGAATGCGAATCTGTCCGGATCTTCGTAAAAATCCTGAAGGAACGGATTTTCCTCAAACTTTTCAAGTACGAGCCGTGCGCTGAGTTTTTCTGACATCAGATTCGCGAGGCTTGTTTTGCCGACGCCGATCGGGCCTTCAATTGCGAGGTAGTATAAATTTCTCATGCGACTTGCGAAACGCTGATTCGCTGTATGCTGGATTTATCGGAACATTCCGCAAGCAATTCTACGGGCGTTCTGTCAAATTTCGGAACAGGAAAATCCGGGGAAATCTCGGCAAGTGGTTCCAGAACAAATCTGCGTTCCGCCAGCTTTGGGTGCGGTATTTCTAGGGAAGTGTTTTCAATGATTCTCTCGCCGAAAATGAGTATATCAACATCAATGACGCGCGGCTGATTTTTTTGCCGGTCAGCGGGACGCCCCATCATTGCTTCCGCCGACTGAATTTCGGCGAGAAGTTCATGTGGCTCTGCATCGTAATTCCCTTCAATAACAGTATTGAGAAAATCAGGCTGAATTGTATTGTAAAGCGGAGGCGTTTCATAAATAGACGCCATTCGAGTGAACGAAAATGCTTCCATATTTTTAATGAGATCTATCGCTTTTGAAATATTGGTGTCTCTGTCAAAGAGATTTGATCCGATACCGAGGTAAACCGTTTCACCCATTATATTATTGAGGTCTGCTGATCTCCACTTCAACCGAATCCAAAACTCCGCTCACCGGAGCATTCGGCTTTCGTACGCGGACCGTTACACTTTCCACCTTAAACTGATTAAGTACTGCAGAAGAAATATCTTCCGCCAAGGATTCAATCAGGTAATGCTTATGGTCGCGGATGCATGCGTCTACGGATTTGTACACGGCCTCGTAATCCACGGTATCTTTAAGATCATCCGAAGTGCCCGGCGAATGAAGCGGGCGAAACAGCTCTAGGTCAACTTCAAATTTTCCTCCCAAATCCTTTTCGGTTTCGCTTACACCGTGGTAGCCGTAAAAGACCATATTATTCATGCGAATGACGTCCATAAGATAGTTAATTTACTTCGGGCATTCCTCGGGAGTCAAGGCAGACAAAAGAGAAATTGTGCCGGTTTGCGGAATTATTTTTTAAAACCGGTAATTAAGATTGATAAATGGGAAAGATGTTACCGGTTCACGTTGATCAAAAGTGAGAAATGCTAAACCGCCAAGCCTTAATGACCATCTTTCACCGAAACGTTTGTCGTACCCCAGTGAAACGATTCCCAATATTTTATCACCGCCCATTGCAGCGAGAGCCTGAATTCCTGCAGTATGATATAACGAAGAACCCGAAAGTGCATAGCTGTGTTTCCATCCTGCTGAAGCGGTAAATGCCGCCAGCAATGTTCCAACACCCGCATAGATTTCATCCTGAGGTTTTTGAATTACATTATAGGAATAGCCGATAAAACTTAGTCCGGTTCTGTCATCAAGGAATCCTAAAGAAATATTTCTTCGGAGAGGCGCCTCGGGCTTTTCGGCAGCTGTTATTACGAATAAACTGAAGCTCAGTATTATGACTGTAAAACGAAATCTCATTTTATTCTTCCATTTTGTTCGGGATAAGGAAATACAGCAATAATCCGGCGGCCAAGGCAAGTCCGCCTTTCCACCATCCGTCGGAATCGGACAGCACACCTGCTTCCTGCATCCAGGATAGAAAAGCAAACATAATCCCGAAGGATGATATGAAAAGCCAGACCGTTTTAAGTGAAAGTTTCATTGATGAATATGAAATGTTTTGATATGTTGAAGTGAAATAATACGTATTGAATGAAACATACGGAAAATAAAAAAGCCCCGCATTTGCAGGGCTTTTTCAATCCGTTTGGAATGGATTACATCATTCCGCCCATGTCGCCGCCCGGAGGCATCGGAGGCATTTTTTCCTCTTCGGGAATTTCCGTTACCGCCGCTTCGGTGGTCAGCAGAAGTCCGGCGATGGACGCCGCATTTTCCACTGCCACGCGGGCAACTTTGGTTGGGTCAATGATTCCGGCTTCAAACATCTGAACGTAATCTTCGTTCCGGGCGTCAAAACCGTAATCCTTTTTTCCGTCGCGTACATTCTGCACTACAATGGAAGCCTCAATCCCGGCATTGTTGGCAATCTGCCGAATCGGTTCCTCCAGTGCACGGCGCATGATGTTGACTCCAACCATGAGGTCGTCATCCACTTTCACATTGTCCAGGGCTGCAATGGATCTGAGCAATGCTACACCGCCTCCGGGAATAATCCCTTCTTCGACAGCCGCTCTGGTTGCATGAAGTGCATCTTCTACACGTGCTTTCTTTTCCTTCATTTCCACTTCCGTAGCCGCGCCAACATTAATAACCGCAACACCGCCTGAAAGCTTTGCGAGCCTTTCCTGCAGTTTTTCACGGTCATAATCAGATGTTGTTTTTTCGATCTGCACTTTGATTTCGTTAATGCGCGCTGTTAAATCATCCTTAGTTCCGCCTCCGTCAACAATCGTGGTGTTGTCCTTATCGGAAACCACACGCTTGGCTGTTCCAAGATATTCGAGTGTCGCATTTTCCAGCTTATAACCGGCGTCTTCGGAAATCACTGTTCCGCCTGTGAGGACAGCAATGTCTTCCAGCATGGCTTTCCTGCGATCGCCGAATCCCGGAGCCTTTACCGCCAGCACTTTGAATGTACCGCGCAGTTTATTGACTACGAGTGTTGCAAGCGCTTCACCTTCAACATCTTCAGCAATAATCAGGATCTGTTTTCCAGTCTGAACGACTTTTTCCAAAACCGGAAGAAGATCTTTCATGTTGCTGAGTTTTTTGTCATGGATCAGGATGTAAGCATCGTCCATTTCGGCTTCCATGGATTCGGAATTGGTCACGAAATAGGGTGACAAATATCCGCGATCGAACTGCATTCCTTCAACAAATTCGAGGAATGTTTCTGCTGTTTTGCTGTCTTCCACCGTGATGACGCCGTCCTTGCCGACCTTGTCCATTGCTTCCGCAATTTTTTCGCCGATCTCACGGTCATCGTTGGCGGAAATGGTGGCAACGTTTGCGATCTGAGCTGAATCCGGAAGATCCTTGCTCTGTCCGCGAAGTGCTTCCACTATAGCACCTGATGCTGCATCGATGCCACGCTTGATGGACATCGGGTTTGCACCTGCTGCTACATTCTTGAGGCCTTCGGTAATGATGGCCTGCGCCAAAACGGTTGCCGTTGTGGTTCCGTCACCAGCGACATCGGAAGTCTTGGAAGCAACTTCCTTGACCATCTGCGCGCCGAGATTTTCGAGCTTATCCTCGAGTTCAATTTCCTTCGCTACCGTTACACCGTCTTTGGTGATGGTTGGTGCGCCGAATTTCTTTTCAATCACCACGTTCCGGCCTTTCGGGCCGAGGGTGACCTTCACAGCATTTGCCAGGCTGTCAACGCCGGTTTTTAGGGCGCCTCTCGCTTTAGCATCGTATGAAATTTCTTTTGCCATTGTTGTGTCTCCTTACAAGATTGCGAGAATATCGCTCTCGCGCATGATCATATATTCGTTTCCGTCAAATGTGACATCCGATCCGGAATATTTTCCGTACAGAACTTTGTCACCTTTTTTCACAGTCATTTCAATTAATGTTCCCGCATCGCTGACCTTGCCAGGTCCAACTGCGACAACCTTCCCCTGCTGGGGTTTTTCCTGAGCCGTATCCGGTAGAATGATTCCGCCAGTGGATGTTTCCTCTGCTGCGGCAGCTTCTACGACAACACGGTCTGCCAGTGGTGTTATGTTGATACTCATGTAAACTGTCTCCGTATGTTATAAGAATTAATGTTTATTTGTATTCAATCTGTCCTTTCGGACAGCGCGGAAATTATTGGTTCAATGGATTAAAAAACAATAAAAATTGGCACTCTTTTTATTAGAGTGCTAAATGGGAATTTTCATGCTCCGGTACTTCCGAAGCCTCCGTCACCCCGCGTTGTTTCGGATAATTCATCCACAAGTTTAAAATGAATGGGTGAGCCATCCATGGCCACCAACTGAAACAGGCGCTGACCGGGCTCTACTGTATAGGCTTCATCTTTAATATTATCCACAACCGCCATGATTTCTCCGCGGTAGCCTGCGTCAATCAGACCAACAGCATTGCACTGCCTCAAGGGTGTTTTACCGATGCTGGACCGTGACATCAACAAATATGGTTTATGTTCCGTATTCTCGCAGGCGATCTGCAAATGGATCATTGCCGTTTCTCCAGCCTCTATCGTCTGCTGGTGCACAACAAACAAGTCCAGCCCCGCATCACCATCATGAAAATGATCATGATGTTCGTACATCTGCTTCACCTCCAGACTGAATGGTTTAATCTTTAGGTCCATTTATTTTCAATCATGTCTTTGATACGCCGGATATGCCATGGGGTTGATCCGCAACAAGCACCTATTACCCATGGTTCCATGTCCAAATATTTCTCAAAATGCTGTTCAAATATAGTTTTATTAATAATATCAAAATAATCATTATCAAAATCTGTAACACCCAGATTTGGATAAATGCCCCACGGATTGCCTGTTGATTGCAGTGCAGCCACTGCAGAATCGGTTGTTGTAATCTTATTGCAGTTCAGTAACAGTATCGAAGTGCTGGTGTTATTGATGGTTTGTAGTGCCTGAACCAATGGCGTTCCATCCAACAGCAGAGACTTGTTCTTCAGAATCAGACTGACCCAGCGTTCGATCGGATAACCATCACTGATACCGATCGCGGCATCAATCTCTTCGCAATTGCCCATGGTTTCAAACAATAACAGTTCCACTCCTTCTGCAAAGAACCACTCAACCATTTCTCCATATGTATTTTCTGCTGCCGTCTTTCCAGGAAACAAATGCGGCGAATAGCAATCATCCACGGATGTGATTGAACCGGCCACTGTAGCATCATCACCGGCAATCATGCGCGCCGATTCCACAGCCGAAAGCAAACTCTCTCTGGCCATTGTTTTAGCCTCCTGCATTGAAAATCCTGCTTTATGGTAGGTATAGGTTGTCGTTCGAAATGTATTGGTTGTAATGATATCCGCGCCTGCATTGAGATAATCCTTATGGATCTCCATGACAGTTTCCCGATCATCAATATTGGCGCTTGCAGACCATAATGGCAGCGGCAGTTTTACACCCTTTTTTAACAACTGTGTGCCCATGGCACCTTGCAGCAGAAGCGGTTTGGATTTGAACTTATTAGACAGAAATACTAGCCGGTACGGTAAATACGATATGCCAATGTAGCCCAGCTCAGGATAAGCAGCAGGCCTCCGATCGGGGTAACCGCTCCCAGCCATTTTTGACCGGTCAATACAAGCAGGTACAGTGTGCCGGAAAATACAAGGATTCCTGTTGACATCATCATTGCCGGGAGCTGCAGCTGAAAAGCGGAATAGTGAAATCCCAAAATACCGATCATAATCAGACCTAATGCATGATAAAAATGATAGCGGACACCCGTTTCAAAAACAGCCAGCATTTCGGGGGCAACTCTTGTTTTGAGGCCGTGGGAACCGAATGCGCCAAAGATAACCGAAAGGGCCGCAAGTAGCGTCCCGGCCATGATCCATTGCTTCATTCAGATTTGTTTCGATGCACCAGTGTGCGCATCGGGAATGGAATTTCAATTCCTTCCGAATCGTATCGCATTTTCAGCCGGCGGATGAATGTATCGATGATCGGGTGATGGTCACCATACTTGATGGCGCGCAGGTACACCATAAAATTAATGCTCGAGTCTCCAAACTGCTGAAACCGAACGACCGGTTCATAATCTTTTTTTGCTTCATCCAAGTCATCAATCACAGACTGCGCCACTTCCAGTGTTACTTTCTGCACCTGCTCCAAATCGCTGTCGTAAGCAACTCCCAGCGGAATTTTGATCGAATAACTTGTGTCGCGCACGTCAAAATTCTTGATGATCGCATTTGACAGTTTTGAATTAGGTATCGTGATAACGTTGTTGGTACGCTCGATCATGGTCGTATTGCGCCAGGTAATGTTCGAGATGTATCCCATCTCGCCGGAATCAAGCTGAATGAAATCATTAATCCGCACTTTTTGGGATAACAGAATATGAAGCCCGGCGAAGAAATCAGCCAGCGTATCCTTGAGTGCCAGCGAAACGGCAAGGCCGCCAACTCCGAATGCCGTCAAAAGCGGGGTTATGGAAAGGCCGAAAGACTGCAGAATAATCAGCGTACCAATCGCAAGAATGGTTATGCGTAACAAATTTGTAAATATAGCAGTGGATGGAAATGCGCTTCCCTTGCCCGATGCCCACAGATCCAGCATGCCGACAGAAATTTTTGATATCGACATTGTTACCGAAAGAATCAGCAGAGTAAGTGCAATCTTTGCACCGTACGAAACATACGTTGTGTATGCTTCATTATCTGTCCAGGATGTATCAAGACCGTTCAACGCCATGAATACAGCAATCAGAAAAAACCAGTAAATGATATGAGATTGCACTGATTCGAAAATGAGGTCGTCTCCCTGCCACTTGGATTTTTCGATCATGCTTTTGATGCGTGATCTTAAGAACGTCTTGAAGATCCATCCGGCGGCGACACCGATAACAATGGTAATAATCGGCGCCAGCCAAATATCCAGCCAGGCAAGTGTCTCGAAAAAATTTCGTATTTGTTCCATCATAAGGCGCTGAAATTACACCAAATCAACAATTAATTAATCTTCTTCTTCAACTGGCGGTACAATCATCAATACCTGCCTATCGTTAACATAAAGTGCATCAATCGACAATGCATTATTTTCTTTCCACAAGCGCGTAATGACTTTATTACCTCTATCAAAAATTTCCATGGAAAGCACTTGTCTTCCCTGTCCGTATTCCCAGGAAATACCATGCTTCTTGTTTTGTTTGTATGTGACCCGTTTATGGACATTTCCGTTTGGATAAAGATCCTCTTTGGTATAGGTGCCGGATACTTGATTATCGGCAACTTTTTCTACACCCATTGAATTCCAGCTGTATTGCATGGCAACTTCTTCGCCATCAAATATCTTTACAGATTTTAAGTGACCGTTACCGTGGTATTCAAAACGTGAATGCGGGATACCTTCCAACGTATACTGCTCTCTGATCAGCGCACCTGAGGGGCTGTAAACTCTGAATACGCCGTGTAGCATACCGCCAAAAAAACCTGCATCCGAAGAAGGCATCCCCGATGAGTACCAGCGGCGAATATTACCCTCCGCCTGATCCTGAAAAAAAGTACCTTCTTCTTCCATTTCTCCGCTGGGCCTCCATAGTATGTAGGGCCCTGATCTTGCCCCTTTTTCGTAGGTCCATAACGATTCCTTTTCTCCCGAAGGATAAAAAGATTGCATCAAACCTTCCAGCGTAGCCTGGGTGTAATTCTGACTCAGCGCTAACCTTCCGTTCGGATGATACACCTCATAGAGGCCATTCAGCACACCTTTGGAAAAAGTCTTTAAAGAATCCAGCTGCCCTGTTTTTGCATACCAGATCCATTCTCCGTCCGCCAGCCCATTAGTGAATTCACCTTCCATTGCAAGCTGGCCATTCTTATGCCACTGACGTATTGGACCATGGGGAATATCTTCTTCATAGGTCACCAGCGAATCCAGCTGCTTCCCTTCGCGAAACCATTTCCATTCGCCCTGTCGGTTGTCCAAGCGGTAGGTGCCTGACAGCGATACACTGCCATCCGTGTCCCAAATAGCTACTTCACCTGATTTCAATCCTTTTAAATAAGTCACTTTTCTCAGCTTGGATCCGTCCTGTTGCCACCACATCCATTCGCCTTCGGGAAGATTGTCTTTATACCGCCCTTTGGCTTTTTTGGCACCGTCAGAGTAATGCGTCTTGAATTTGCCGTTAAGACGATGTTTCTTAAATGATTTCTGTTCTATCAGGATTCCATTTTCAAAATTCTGCCATTTCCCGTCAAGCATATCATTCTTATATGACCGTACTGAGTCCAACACTCCTACGCTGGAATAAAACTGCCATTTCCCAGTCTTCATATTTTTACTGTATTTCCCCTTGATGTATTGCTTTCCATTGAAATGAAATTCGCTGAATTTTCCTTCGCGGGAAAATCCCTTTCGCTTCGCCTCAAGTGAAATACGTCCGTTTTCAAAATATTCAACTTCTTTCACTACAGCGGTGGTGTCAGATCCTTTTTTGATCATGTGCACTTTTTTCTTTTTTCCCGAGTGCGGATATTTTTCCTTGATGATGGGAATCGGTGCGCAGGCTGCCAGCAGAAGAACAGCCAGTAGAGGAAGCAGGAAATGGCGGCGGTCAATCATCGGTTCAAAACTACCGAATTCACATTAAAATTTCGACACAAGACTTACCCTTGATTCTGCTGCCATAATCTGCTATGTTTGAGAAAATGAGGATCCTAAATGCAGCCTTTGTCATTTTGCTCACGGCTTTTTCATGCGCTCAGGAATCGGAAACAGATATTCTGGCTCATCGAACGAAAATGGTGGAAAGGCAGATTGTGAACCGCGGCGTTACGAACACCAAGGTTCTGAAAGCAATTCTCGCTGTTCCACGGCATAAGTTTGTCCCAAAGGAATACAAAAAAAATGCCTACGACGATACACCTCTTCCTATAGGGTACGATCAAACCATCAGCCAGCCTTACATCGTCGCGTACATGACCGATATCCTAGATTTGGATTCGTCTCATTCCGTGCTCGAAATTGGAACTGGATCCGGCTATCAGGCCGCAGTTCTAAGCGTACTCGCGAAAGAAGTGTTTACGATTGAAATTGTACCGGAACTCGGTGAAAATGCAGCAGCCATCTTAGAACAGCTGGGTTATGAAAATGTGAAAGTTAATATAGGCGACGGCTATCAGGGCTGGCCGGAAAAAGCACCGTTCGACCGCATCATTGTAACTGCAGCGCCTGAAAAAATCCCGGAAAAATTAGTGGATCAGCTGAAGCCGGACGGAATTATGGTACTGCCTACGGGGCCGCAGTGGTGGAATCAGGAATTAAAAGTGGTCAAAAAACATAAGGATGGAACATTTTCGGAGGAAAGCAAACTTCCGGTGCGCTTTGTTCCAATGGTGCACCCAAAAGAATAAGAAAAGCTATAATTATTTCAGCTCTGCAGTTAGGCGCCCTACCGTCTCTTTTGCATCGCCGAAGATCATGATCGTATTTTCATTGAAAAACAGTTCATTCTCAATTCCGGCGTAGCCCGGATTCATACTCCGCTTCAGCACAAAAACGGTTTGCGCTTTATCCACATCCAGAATCGGCATTCCAAATATCGGACTTGAAGTATCGTGCCTCGCTGCCGGATTGACAACATCGTTTGCGCCAATCACAAGGGCGATGTCGGTTTCCTCAAAATCAGGATTGATATCGTCTAAATCGTATAATTTATCGTAAGACACATTTGCTTCGGCAAGCAAAACATTCATATGTCCCGGCATTCTTCCGGCCACAGGATGAATCGCATATTTGACCGTGGCGCCTTTTGCTTCCAATGTCTTTTGAAGTTCATGCACCATGTGCTGGGCCTGCGCCACTGCCATTCCGTATCCCGGAACGATGACGACCTGTTTCGCATTTTCAAAAAGGACAACGGTATCTTCCGGTTCATAGGATTTGGCTGTCTGCTGCGGTCCGGTGACGGCACCGCTTTTATCGCCTGAATCTTCAATTCCGACAAACAAAACATTCCACAGCGTTCGGTTCATCCCTTTGCACATGATGTTTGTCAGGATGATTCCGCTTGCACCAACCAGTGCACCGCTGATAATCAGTGCATCATTCGCGATCACAAATCCCGTGGAAGCGGCAGCAATTCCTGAAAAAGAATTAAGCAGTGAAATAACCACAGGCATATCTGCACCGCCGATTGGAACAACAAAATAATAACCGGAAATGAGTGATAGCGCAATGATCCATAGAATGTAGGTGAACAACTCCGCAGGATTCAAAATAGTGTAAACGGTTAAAAGAATCACAGATAGAATCAAAAATCCGTTGAATAACCTTGCACCTCGAAATACCAGAGGCATTCCGCGCATGATTCCCTGCAATTTCGCAAAAGCGACAAGGCTTCCGGAAAAGGTGATGGATCCGATCAGAATACTGAGCGAAACCGTTGATAAGGTAAATGTTCCGAGCGTTTTCCCGGCATAGACTTCCGAAGTTGCCACGAGCAGCGATGAAAGTCCACCAAATCCATTGAACAGAGCCACAAGCTGCGGCATAGAAGTCATTTCCACTCTTTTGGCAGCGATCGCACCAATTGCACCTCCAGCCACAAGACCGATAATGATGTATTGAAAATCAATGATTTCCGCTTTGAGGAGCGTACCGACAACTGCCAACAGCATTCCGGCTGCGGCGGTTGCATTTCCTTTAGGTGCCGTGCGCGGATGTGAAAGCTGTTTCAGCCCCAAAATAAAACAAACAGCAGAAGCGAGATAAAGAAGCGGAATAATGACGGATTCGAGCATTTTATCTTTTGAACATTTTCAGCATGCGCTGGGTTACCATAAATCCGCCTACCACATTAATTGTTGCTGCTGCAATCGCGACAGTTCCGAGTATTGTGCTAATTTCCGTTCCTCCCGATCCTGCGGCTATCAGCGCTCCGACAATGGTGATTCCGGAAATCGCGTTCGAACCGGACATCAATGGTGTATGAAGCGTCGGCGGCACTTTGGCAATAACCTCAAATCCGACAAAAACAGCTAAGACTAAAACATAAATTTCAACTAATAGCTGAGCGTTCATTGTGTTTCTCCCGCCTGCTTTAATAAATTAATCACATGCTCATTTAGAATTTTTCCATCATGAGTTAAAACTGTCCCGGAAATAATTTCGTCTTCCAGATCGATAGCGAGATTTCCATCCTTAACTAATTCCATAAGCAGCGCCGTTACATTTCGGCTGAACATTTCACTGCTGTGGTAGGACAGCGTCCCGGGGAGATCGGTGCTTCCGTGTATATTGACACCGTACCGCTCTACCGTTTTTCCAGCCACGGTCATCTCGCAATTTCCACCCTGTTCAGCGGCAAGGTCCACGATCACCGATCCGTGTCTCATCGATTTTACCATTTCTTCCGTAATGAGCAGCGGAGCACGCTTCCCGAAGACTTGGGCGGTGGTAATGACCACATCTGTGTCCGCCAATTGTTCGCCGATTACAATTTGCTCGTGGCGGTAGAAATCATCTGAAAGTTCCTCTGCGTACCCGCCGGCGGTTTCGGCTTCTTCCGAAACATCCAGCGAAACAAATTCAGCGCCAAGGCTTTCCACTTGTTCCTGCACAATCGGGCGTGTATCAAATGCCTTTACTTTTGCCCCAAGCCGTTTCGCTGTCGCAATAGCCTGAAGACCTGCCACGCCGGCGCCGATCACCAATATTTTCGCAGGTGAAATGGTTCCCGCTGCCGTCATCATCAGCGGAAAAAATTTATTGAGCGAACTTGCCGCAAGCACCACCGCTTTATATCCGGCGGCTGAACTCATGGCGCTTAATGCATCCATTTTTTGTGCACGCGAAATTCTTGGCACAAGCTCCATGGAAAATGTTGTCATATTCTTATCGGCCAGTTCTTCCACATTTTGAATATTTTTGAACGGATTGAAAAATCCGATGATAACAGAATTTTCCCTGAACGGATCCACGATCTGCATCATGCCGTCCTGAAGACATACGCACTGCACTTTTAAAAACACCTGTCCATCTTTCAGCAATTGATCGTAATCAGAGATTATTTCTGCACCGGCGTCAATGTATTCTTTGGTTCGGAAACCTGCGGTTGTACCGGCACCTTCCTGCACCAAAACGCGAAATCCTTTTTTGACAAGGCGACCAACACTCTCCGGTACCAGGGCAACCCTGTGCTCGTTTTCGGCAGTTTCTTTAAGGACTGATATGGTGATCATGTGTTCGTTTTTGTGAATCTCGTAAGAATTGAGAGCAGAAATTTAGGTCAATGAATCAATTTCACGCAGATATTTTGAAAGGGATTCCTCCGTGGTTTCTCCCATATGCGGAATGCGGAATGCGGAACCTTTCAGTTTGCCGTACCCGTTTGAAAATCGATACCCTTTCTGAAACAGCTGATCTGATAATTTGGACAGATCCCATCCCTGATCGTTGGCCATGCACGAAACTGTGTCGGAATGGAATCCTTCTTGGCTGAACATCGATTGACCTCTCTGCGCCGCCCAATCCCTGGTTTGCAGAGCAAGCTCAGCATACCGCTTGATCCTTTGTTTTAACCCTTCCGCTTCTATCCTTTTTATCTGTGCCTGCAAACCGTACATATGCGGTATAGAAGGTGTTACAACTGTCTGGTTTTTTTGGTTTGATTTATCCCATTCAATAAAATCAAAATAATATCCTTTATTTGATGCCTTTTCGGATCTAGCCAACACGTTGTCCGATACGGTACAAATCGAAAATCCGGGAGGAAGTGCCCAGCATTTCTGTACAGAAGCAAGACAAATGTCTATGCCCCAGCCATCGATGTTTATTTCCATTCCCATCATACTGCTGACCGCATCAACGGCAAAAATCATATCCGGAAACTTTTTGATTACATCGCTGATTTCTTGCAGCGGGCTCGCCACACCTGTCGATGTTTCATTGTGTACTACTGTAATTAAATCATACTCTTTTGCATTCAACGCATCTTCAACCATTTCCGGTTTGATTGCTTTTCCCCATTCCGCTTCAATGGCATCTGCTTCATAACCGTTATCAACTACCGTCCGGTGCCAGCGCGAAGAAAATGCGCCGTTCACGCAGCAGAGCGTTCGTTTTGGATCTACATTTTTCACGGCTGCTTCCCAAAGTCCTGTTGCAGAACTCGAACTCAAATACACGGATTGATCTGTTTTCAGCAAACGCCGAATGCCATCTGTAACATCTTTATACAATTCGGAAAATTCAGGCGAGCGGTGACCGATCATCGGCTGGGTTATTGCTTCGAGGATTTCCGGCGCTACATCAACGGGGCCTGGAATAAATAATTTTGGCGATTTCTGACTCATTATCCGTAAAAATGAAGTGGTAAATTAGAGAGTCTTACCCATTAGATAAAACGCTGAAATAAAAAAAATGCCGGATGAATCAGGTCCACCCGGCATTGAAATAAATATTCAGCTACAGGTTACTCAGCAACCACTTTGTATGGAAAACTCCATACGGATGTATTGTATCCTCCGTCGCTTACAAACAGAGTGTTGTTATCGACAGAACTGAAAAACATCCGTGCGATCATAGCGTTATGACCGAAGCGAACGCGGTGCGGCCGCCATAAACGGCTGAATACATTGTCTCCTGCGGTTGCATCTGCAAAGAGGCCGGAATCATGCATTTTCCTGCGGGCCTTAAAACGCCGATTCAGACCAAAATGCATTGCTACAGCTTCACCACTGTCCCAGTCGTTCCAAATCAATAAAGGATCATCATTGATTACGCTTACCTCAACCCTGTATGTTGACGGATACAGAAAAGAATGCGTAAAGGTGGGCAGATTGTCCCGATCGAAATAGATTTCTCCATCCGTATCGGCGGCAATCGAAAGCATCAGTGTATCACTTTCTGAATCAGTACCCAGGCCTGTATATTTGTAGAAGTTTACGCCGCTGATATTCAATTTTGTTCCGGAACCTCCAATGCCCATCGTCAATGCATCAACTTTCCAGCGGTAGCCATCAGGATCGCTGGAATCAGCAACCTGTACAAATCGTATTTTACGGCTGAATTCACTGGTAAAGTCTTTGCTGAAGCTGTCGACAAGCGTAACTGTCAATTGATCTCCGGTTGTATCGATCGCGAATGAACCCACTTTAAAGGTTCCTACAAGCGTTCTTGCAACAGTACCGATGGCGGTATCGCCGTTGATCTCAAACGTAATGTCACGGGAACTGTTTTCCCAGTCTATACGCCGTCCGAAACGCAATTTATGGCCTTCTCCCGGAAGCAAAGTGTCGCCCATCAACCGGTATCCAGCATCAATATCTATTCCTTCGCTGTAATCCTCATCCTGATCGCCTTCATCATCAAGCCCTTCAAACATCAGAGCTTCATCGGCATCAATCAGTTTTAAGAGTTCTTCCTCAATATTGCTGGTTTGATCATCATCATTTAGCTTGGCGCAACCATCAACAAATAACATGAGAGCCATTGTTCCGATCATTATATGTTTCATATATATATCCTTTCTATTTTTTGTATAACCAAATCAATATCTTTTATCTCGTTTTCTTTTCATATCGCCGGGGTGGCCCCTCCGCCCTTTATGATCCTTAAGCCGGCCTTTCATTTCTTTCATAAAACTACCGCGAAACATAAGCAGATTCAACTGCTGTTTGGGAGTGAGAATATTTTTCATTCCCGCCATATAGGTATTTTTGGCATCAAACATCTGTTGCTCTAATTCAGACAACTGGTTGACAGCGGCATCCACATCAGACTGTGAGATATCATCTTTTTCTTTCAGCTGCTTGAAAATCGCTTTTTGCTGTTCGCGAATATTCTTCTTCGTTGATTCATGTTCACGATAGGTAGGAAAAAAGGACTCTGCCTGATCCGGGGTCAGTTCCAGCTTCTCAGTCAATTTCCATACGGCAAGCATTTCCATTTTCTCTCGCCTTTTCGATTCATGTTCATCCTGCGGCACGGCAATGCTGACCATGCATATCAATGCTGCGATAGGGTAAATTAGTTTCATCATAATTCCTCCAACATAACTGTAAAAAAATCTGTATCTTCTAAAAAGGCCAGCGTGCCCCACATATCCTCGGACTGTTCAAGGTAATAAACAGCCATTTCGGTCAGGAATTCTTCTTCCGCACGATCATCTATATTCATCATTTCAAAGCTGTCGTAAACCATCAATTCCGCGGGATTTGTTCCGAGCTGGGATGCAGTGAAAATCCCCAGAGATACCACAAGAGCACCGGCAATGATACCGTTCAAAAATTGGTTTCTCGCCGAATTCCTTTTTGCACGTTCGGAATGAAGATCTGCTACAAACGAGTCTGCATCCGGCGCCGTATTTTTAAGATTCAGCGATTCTTTTAACCGTGTTTCAAAATCATGCATCTTCTAACCATACTTTTAATGTTTTCACCGCATAGTGATAACTTGTTTTCGCGGAGCTTTCCGTTGTGTTCAAAATAGCTGCAATCTCTTTGAACGGCAATTCCTGAGCTATCCGCATCATGACAACATTTCTCTGTAGTTTAGGAAGTTTTGCAACGGCATCCCAAAGTTCCTGCCGGCGCCAGTCTGTTTCGTGAGATGTATCCCATGCACCGGATTCCGGTGTGTCATCGAGATTGAGAAGCCCGCGCCACCGTTTATTCCTGATATAAGAATTTGCCATGTTTGTGTTTGCGCGGTAAAGATAGGTTGTAAAAGCGGATTGAAACCGAAAATTTTTAAGCGCTCTGTGCATCTTGAGAAAGACATCCTGCGCAAGATCTTCTGCATCCATTTCGTTTTGGCATACCTTGATGAAAAATCCATAGGTGTTTGGCAAATGTCTTTTAACAAGTTCATTGAACGACTCTTCGTTTCCATTCTGAAATTCTTCGATGAGTTCTGTGTCGCTTTTCATTCATGGCTGCCGGTTTAGACCTTGGAGTTTGCAAAAGGTTAACCTGTTTTCACAGGAAGATTTATTGCGGCCTTTTGCCCTTTTTCCCCTGTCTCTTTCCCTTTCTCATTTTACGCTTTTCCATCTTTTTTTCCTTTTGATGGATTCGCATTTTTTTAAATGATTTTTTCTGGTCCTTATTTAGGACACCTTTGATTTCTTTGTCTCTGGCTTTGGAATGCTTTTTTGCACCTTTGCCGCGCTTGCCTTTTTTACCGTCCGCTTTTGATTCAGCGATTTTTTCCCCGGCGGTATGCATGTACTTCAGGTTGATTGCATGAATCTGCTCCGCCTGTTCCGGCGTAAGATTCAGCTGTTCGGTGAGGCGATCCGTCTGCCGTTTTGCGCGTTCTTCGGGATTGGATTTTGCTTCATCCTGTGCAAATGAAACAGTAAGTGCTACAATAAAAATGGTAAGAAAATTTTTCATGGTTTTCCTTTCATGTCACGAACTTAGACGTGATGATTTGTTGAAAAGTTAAATACTCATTCTACTTTGCGAAAGTTCTAAACTTTCGCAAAGTTTATCCAATCATTAAGTTCTTTTATGTCTTATCGATATAAATCCTTTATTGCCACCGCCGATCAGAATAAAGCCATTCTTCATCCGCCCGCTCCGCTGATGATCCTTGCCGGCGCAGGAACAGGAAAAACATCCACGCTGCTTCACCGCATTCGCCATCTGTCTGCCTCAGGTTCGATTGATCCAAACCAAGCTCTGCTTCTGACATTCACCGAAAAGGCCACTGCTGAGGCAAGGCATACTATTGCCGAGATCCTTGGTGAGGACGCGGGAAAAATTTTCGTCGGTACATTTCACAGCTTTTGCCATTCCATCATGCGAAGATTCGGGCCGGAAGACCGCGTGGATGACGTCCTATGGCAGGACAGCGATATCCTATATTTTCTAATTCATCATTTTAATGAAATGGATTTTATCCAGTCCCGCGTGTTTGCCGATGATCCCGTGGGTGCGATTCAAAAAGCATTCATCCCGTTTTTCCAGAGAATCAGCGATGAATTGCTTTCATCTGAGGAATTAGAATCCCTGTTACAAAAAGCGGAAGATTCGGAAACGTGGTTCACTAATAATTTCCCCGGAATCCATCCGGAAAGCACACGGTTCGAAGATCTTCCGCATCAGCTTCATGATCTTGTTAATGCATACCAATTTTTCCAAAAGGCAAAAGCGGAAAACAATGCACTCGATTTCGGTGACATGATCTTTGGATGCTACGATTTGCTGCGTAATGATGCCAACATTTTGGAACAGGTGCGACAGGAATTCCGGCACATCTTCATTGATGAATATCAGGACAACAATTATGCACTAAATAAAATTGTGAACCTCATCGCCGAAAAGGAACCGAGTATTACTGTTGTCGGAGATGAAGACCAGTGCATCTACTCATTTCGCGGGGCGAATTATTACAACATTCAGGATTTCAGGAACCGCTATAAACCGCATCCGGAATATGCTGAGATACCGCTCGCTGAGAACCGGCGGTCCACGCAGGAAATCCTTGATCTTGCCAATGCTTCCATCCGCTTCAATCCGGACCGCACAGAAAAGGTGCTGACCTGCCTTCCTGAAGATCCGAAATCCGGTCCGAAACCGTTGTGGATCCATGCTGATAAAACTGAGACGCTCGAAGCACTTCCGATGCTGATCCACTCGCTCATTAATGAAGGTAAAGCGCTGTACGGCGATATTGCCGTCTTGTGCCGCGGCTGGGGAAATGTAACCGATGTCGCTGCAGCGATGCAGAAATCTGCCATTCCCGTGGATATTCACATTGAGAAATTTTTTGACGTCCCTATCGTAAAGGATGTGCTGGCGTGGGGAAACCTCATTATCGAAAGCGATAAAAGCGAAATGTCGCTGTTCCGAATTCTTCGGGATCGCATTAGCGAAAACTGGGCCAGGGAATTCTATCAGTCCGAGAATAGAACAACGCTTCAAGAAAAACTCAATCGTCTCGAATCAATGAGATCAGAGTCTAAATCAATCGGGCCGCTGCTGGATTCCATTGCTTCTCTTCGCTCAGAAAATAAAAAGATGAAGGCTGATGAGATGGTCTGGGAAATCCTGAAAGAGCTCAAGCACTCATATATGGTTTCAAAGATGCGGAACAGCTACCGGTACGCCCAGCGGCTGAACCTCGCGAATACCGGTGAAATCTTGAACATTGCCGAAGAATTTGTGAATAAAGACACGGACGCACCATTGGAAGAATGGCTGGATTTCATGGATGTGATGGCGATTGGCACGGACGTGAAAGCAGCCCAGCCGGAACTGGAAAAATCTAACATCGCCGTTCAGGTGATGACGGTGCACCAAAGCAAAGGACTGCAGTTTCCCATTGTCATGCTTCCGTTTTTGTACAGCAGTAGTTTTCCGTCAAACCTGAAAAAGCATCCCATCATCGACCGCCTTCCGGAATCCTGGACAGCATGGGAAAAGGATTCAGACACGACATTTCGGGAACTTCACGAACGGGAAGAAAGGCGTGTCTTTTATGTCGGCATCACACGGGCGGAAAAACACCTTTACCTCTTTGGTCCGACGAAACGCCAGTCCATGCTCACCAAAGAATTGGAAGACTTAAACCCTAAACCCATGGAGATTGAAACCATGACAAATGAAACAGCAAACACCGTCACACTAAGCGAAAAACGTCAGCGCCTGCTGGCAGACTTGAATCGAGAAGTCGCCGCAAACCAGATTGAAAATGCGCGAAATATCCTGAATGAAATGGAAGTCGGCGGCGAAGCGGAATCAGGAGTAACCGAATCCATTCCTGCGGACAGTTCTACCCTTTCCCTTTCTTCCACCAAAATTGACACCTATAATTCCTGCCCGATGAAATACCGGCTGAAATACGTGGACAAGGTGCCGGAACAGCGCACCCGCGCCACGGGTGAATTCGGTTCGATTATTCATACCGTGTTGGAAGAATTCCACGGACTTGAAAAGGAAGAGCAAACGAAAGATGCTTTGTTTGCATTGCTTGAAAAACACTGGCGCGAGGATTCTTTCGAGTACCGCCAGCGGCATGAGGAATTCAAAAAGCAGGGAGAAGAACTTTTAACCGATTATTTTGAATTTGTTCAGCAAAACCCGCCGAATGTCGTGGGACGGGAAAAACCGTTCTCTTATATAATGGATGACATCAATGTAAAGATTTCGGGAATGATAGACCGTATTGACGATGCCGGCGGCGTGCTGGACATTGTGGACTATAAAACGAGCCGGAAAAAAGAAAAAGCGGAAAAGAATATCCAGATGGCGCTGTATACGGAAGCAATTCTAAATGATGCGGTTCCGGATATTTCCGGCGAGCCGGGAAAGGCAAGTCTCCACTTTTTGCGCTTTGGGGATGATCCGCTTTCATCCCATTCATTTTCGGAAGATGAATTAGAAGAATACCGGGAAAAAATCAGCGATGTGGCGGACGGGATTCGCTCGGGATCATTCGAAACGAAAAAAGGCGATTTTACCTGTAAATACTGCGACTATAAGGATTTCCTCTGCCCGGCGTGGGAGGAATGAAATCCGCTTCTTAAATTTTGTTAAAAAGATTATATTTAAATCAGTAAAATGGTTGAATCA
>JASLML010000001.1 GCA_030746535.1 Fidelibacterota bacterium | reverse complement strand
CCGAGCTTTTGAAGCAGCAGAATTATCACGCTCGCGAAACCAAAGAACTGTGGACTGGACTGAGCACGGACCCGATAATGTAGGTGGAAGAACACGGGCAATTATGTTTGATCCTAACGACGCCACTTATAAGAAATTTTGGGCAGGCGGTGTCGCAGGCGGATTGTGGTATACCGATGATATTACAGCAGACAGTCCTGTCTGGAATCAGATCAACGACTTTTGGGCAAATATTGCTGTTACAACCATTGCATATGATCCTACAAATACAGATATCTATTACGTAGGCACCGGTGAGGGATGGTATAATATAGGCGCTGTAAGAGGGGGCGGAATCTGGAAAACAACAGATGGTGGAAACACTTGGTCACTGCTTTCTTCTACAATTGACAATGATGAATTTTATTATGTCCAAAAAATTGTTGTTCATCCAACTACCGGAGATGTATATGCCGGTACGCGCGGAAATGACTGGGGAGAGGGCGGCGTTTACCGTTCCACTGATGGAGGTTCCTCCTGGTCTCGTGTTTTATCGGATTCGCAGGCTTCACGCTGCTCCGATTTGGAAATTGGTGCTGATAATACCATCTATGCTGCAATGAGTATATTTTATGCGGGTGGTGTATATAAAAGCACAAACGGCACCAACTGGGACCAGATCAATACCGGTTCCAATGGTTTCCCTACATCAGGATTTACCAGAATTGAAATTGCTGTTGCACCTTCTAACGAGGATGTACTATACGCGATTGCAGATAATGGTAGCAATCAAGACAATGATATAGAATTCTTTATTACATCATCGGATGGAGGTGCCTCGTGGACAGCCGTAGATATTCCAAATAATACAAGCGGAGTCCATTTCACCAGAGGTCAGGGGTGGTATGATTTAATTTTGGCTGTAAGCCCCGTTGATGCAAACACCGTTTATGCAGGAGGCATTGATTTGTATAAATCAACCAATTCCGGGACATCATGGACACAGGTTTCGCATTGGTACGGCGGCTTCGGCTTACCCTATGTCCACGCAGACCAGCATAGTATGGCATTTCGGCCGAATAATTCTGATTTTATTGTTTTTTCAAATGATGGTGGAATTCATGTTTCAGAAGATGCCGGTTCGACATACGATGAAAAAAATTCTGGATATAACGTAACCCAATTCTATGCATGTGCAATACACCCCACTGCAGGTAGCAATTATTTTTTGGCTGGTTCCCAAGATAATGGATCCCATCAGTTTTCAAATGCTTCCGGAATTGTATCTACAGTAGAAGTAACAGGAGGAGATGGAGCTTTTTGTTTCATTGATCAATCTGACCCTGACTATCAGATCACTTCTTACGTGTATAATAATTATTACATAAGTACAAATGGAGGCAACAATTTTTATTATCTTTCAAACGACAATTCAGGACGGTTTATTAATCCAGCTGATTATGATGATGACTCCAACATTCTGTATTCTGCTGTGAATGAAAATTCATTGAAGAAAATTCAAGATATTACTGGAAATTATACTGAAGGAACTGTTTCTGGACTAAGCCTGGGGTCAACTGCATCTCACATTCGTGCTTCACCGTTTTCAGATAATACCATCTTTGTGGGTACTGGCTCCGGCAGGATATTCAAATTAACCAATGCGCATTCAGATTCAGTCAGTTCCACAGACATTACGGGCACCAGTATGCCTTGGGCCTATATTTCCTGCATAGAGTTGGGTACCGATGAAAACCATATTTTAGTTACTTTTTCAAATTATGGAGTCACTTCGGTGTGGGAAACGGAGAACGGCGGAAGTAGCTGGTCTAATAAAGAAGGCAATCTGCCTGATATGCCTGTGCGCTGGGCACTCTACAATCCCAATGATAGGACGCAAGTTATTTTAGCTACTGAAGTTGGAGTTTGGTCTACAGAAAATTTTGATGACTCCAGCCCGAACTGGACAGCTTCCAACAGCGGTCTTGCTAATGTACGGACTGATATGCTGCAGATCAGGGAATCTGATTATCTTGTGATAGCTGCCACACACGGCAGAGGCCTATTTTCATCCCAAGGCTTTGCAGATATGAGTTCAGCTCCTTCCGCATTTGCTACTATTGCACCAGCAGCTAATGAAGAATTTGCAACAGCTGAAGTTTCTTTTTTGTGGAACACTGCCATTGACCCAGATGATGATTTGGTAAGCTATACGCTTTTTCTAGGAACAGATTCATTGCAGGCTAATTCTTATGATGCTGCTACCGACACTGCTTTTACTGTGACCGAATTAGTAGAAAATTCTAGATACTGGTGGAAAATTGTAGCTTCCGATCCGAACAATGTATCCACATCAAATAATAACGGATTTCAAAAATTCTACATAAATATAACGGAAGAATCTCCTTTAGATTTTAATCCTGTATTACCAATTGATGGAGCAACAGAGCTGGACACATCCGCTACTCTAACCTGGAATAAAGCACATGATCCCGATCCTGTCGATACCGTAACCTATACAGTTATTTATGCAACGGACTGGAATGACATAAGTACACATATGCAAGTTCAAAATATTACAGATACAACCATATCGCTTTTACTGAATGATAATTCGCAATATTATTGGCTGGTCAAAGCAACAGATACTGATGGTAATATTTCAGAATCAAACGGTGGAGAAACATGGAGTTTTGTTGTAGGTGAAATGGGGGTTTATTCATCTGATCTCATTCCAGAAAAGTTTGCCCTTCAACAGAATTATCCCAATCCATTCAATCCGATTACATATATCCGATATGATCTTCCCGAAGACGGATTTGTATCGATAATTGTTATTGATGTACTTGGTCAAAGAGTACGAACTCTTGTTTCGCGTAATGAAACGGCAGGCTATAAAACAATATACTGGGACAGCAAGAATGATAATGGTACCAAAGCTAGTGCCGGCATTTATTTTATTCAGATTATTTACGATTATGAACTGTTATCTCGAAAAATGATTCTTCTGCGTTAATCTATACATTGACTCCGGATTTTCGGAGATTATCCAATACTAGACTCATTTGCATAGCCATGGAATCGTGCATTATTCTGTTAGACACTAAAATATTTTTATCAAAAATACTGAAAGAGCTTTGGTCCATTTGGGTTACCATTCCGCCCGCTTCCCGAACAATAACAAACCCTGCGGCCGTGTCCCACGGATGAAGATCAAATTCCCAGAAACCGTCCACTTTTCCGCTTGCAACATGACACAAATCTACTGAGGCCGCACCGAGCCTGCGAACGCCTTGGGACTTATCCGTAAACATTTTGAAAAGATTCATATTGGCTTCCCATGCTTCATCATGATCATATCCGAAACCTGTCACAAATAGTCCATTCTCAATAGAGTCCGTATCAGAAACAGATATTTTCTCTTCGTTGCAATATGCACCGTTTCCTTTTACCGCTGAATACAAATTCACTGCCGGAAGCTCCATAACAACACCAAGTACAGGCTCATTATTTTGCATGCAGCCTACCGATACACCGTAAGACGGATAACCGTGGACGAAATTCGTCGTTCCGTCAAGCGGATCAATCACCCAAATATATTCAGCATCTAGATTTATTTTTGAACGTTCTTCTGCAAGGATACCGAATTCCGGTGTTTCCTTAATCAGTATATCGCAAATGATCTTCTCTGAAGCAGTATCAATATTTGTAACAAGATCGGTTCTGCCCTTTTTTTGTATCAAGGACAAATCTTCAGCTAGGATGTATTTTGCAGCTGTCTGCGCTGCGTTTTCAGCGACCTTAAGAAGGTCATTCAACATATTATTTTTTATAGGGTTCGTGTTGCAGAGAGAAATATTCACCGGTCATTTTTTTCAATGCACCTGATAGAAAGATGATCGAAATTAAATTAGGAAATGTCATAATACCCAGAGCGGCATCCCCAAATGCCCACACGGCTTCTAGGCTGGCAATGCCGCCGAGAAATACAAATATAACATAAATCCATCGATAAGGCTTAATTGCCTTGCTTCCGAATAAATATTCGGTTGATCTGTCACCATAGAACGACCAACTAATTGCTGTTGAAATGGCAAAGAGAAGGACGGAAAGTGTAACTATTTTGTCGCCGTAGGAAAATAACCAACCCAGTCCTTCTTTAAATGCGAAGGATGTCAGCAAACTGCTGTTGAATAATTCCCTTCCTTCAAATATTTTGGCTGCAATCGCTGCATCTGCCACAGCTTTGTTTTCTGCGCTGATATTTACGAAAAATTCTGTATGCATCCATGCGCCGGTAGTTATAATTACCAAAGCGGTAAGAGTACATATTATAAGTGTATCAATAAAGGGGCCAAGCATAGCAACAGCTCCTTCGCGAACCGGGTATTTTGTTTTTGCAGTCGAATGTGCAATTGCGGCACTTCCTTGACCTGCTTCGTTGGAATAAAGCCCACGTTTAATCCCCCATAGCATGGTCATCAATATTCCACCGCCAGTTCCGGCTACCGCAGCGGGAGGATTGAAGGCCATTTGAAAGATCAACATAAAACTTTCAGTAATTTTATCAATATTAGAAAGGATAATTAGTGACGCTGCGGAGACGTAAATAAGAGCCATAATAGGTGCCAGATAGCCGGTTACATGGCCGATCCTTTTGATACCGCCAATAATCACAAGAGCGACAATTATTGCCATAACAATTCCGTTAATGACCTGCTGAAGTGATACCGCAAAGCCCTCAAAAAGAACATGTTTTGTCATCAGAATATGACCAGGTGCAAGGATCTGATTCATTTCAGAGTAGATTTGATCAGAAACTGTAAAAGATTGAATGGCGTTTCCGGTCGCAAATGAGCAGATTATCGCGAATGCTGCAAACGCGACTGCAAGCCAGCGCCACTGCCTTCCCATCCCGTTTTCAATGGTATACATCGGTCCGCCGGCGGTAAAACCTTGATCGTCCATTTCCCTGTATTTCAAAGACAGGGTGCATTCTGCATATTTAAGTGTGGTACCGAAAAAGGCCGTTACCCACATCCAGAAAATTGCACCGGGACCTCCATAATAAATCGCCGTTGCAACACCGGCAATATTTCCGATTCCTACGGTAGCGGAAAGTGCGGTGGTCAGCGCACGAAAATGATTTAAATCGCCTTCATCATCAGGATTGTCATAAATACCTCTAGTAACATTGATTCCGTGTCGAAGATATTTTATTTGCGGCCAGCCTAGCCGGATCGTGGAATAGATTCCGGTGCCTACAAGAGCGATAACCATAAGTGGGATTGGTGAAAAAGATGGAAAACTCCAAACACCTTCATAGAGATGCACTCCGAATGCGGCAAGTAAGCCAAAGATAATTCCAAAGGCGATGAGCCCGGATGTAGAACGATTCATAATAATTCCCTAAAAGGATTGAAAAATTGAAGGGAAGTTTACGAGCCGAAGGGGAGAGGCGCAATTTGGAATTGCAGTTAATCTCGCGAAGTATTAATCTTATGTCATGGATTTTTTTCGTAGGATACCTCTTGTATTTATTACTTCAGCAGTTTGTCTCGGTATTGGATTTGCATATTGGTTTGACCTATCTGTAGCCTTATTGGCGATCATCGCATTCAGTCTGCTGATTTTATTCTCATTTTTAAATAATCCGTGGACTATCGGTATTTTTTGGTCCGCTATATTTTGTATCTCATCTGGTTATTTTGAACTGAGGGAAAACCAATCTGAACGGTTGATACGGCAACTGGATTCAATTGATGAACAAAATGTGCAGTATCGGGGAATTGTTCTTGAAAATCAGCCAACACAGCATGGCAGAAAAGTCACCTTAGGGAATATCAGCGTTGAATCAAACATCTGTTTAGAAGAATCATTTATTTATCATGTTTATGCACGTGAAATGCCCGATGCTTTCATTGGAGATACCGTCAGCGGAAAAGGTGAATGGAATGCTTTAAAAGGAAAAAGGAATCCGGGCGATTTCGATTTTCGGTCATTTTATCATCGCAAAAATATCTTAGGTAAAATCTTTCAGGATAAATTTGTATTCCCGGGAGTAAATACGTTTTCAGGTGTTTCGATTCTTAATAAAATGGAACAAATCCGAAGCTATCTGAAAGATGTATTTAATCAACGTGTTGGACCGCCGTATGCAGGATTAATGTCTGCACTTATTACCGGGGTGCGCAGCGAAGTTGATCCTGAAATCAAAGACCATTTTATTGCAACAGGAGTGGTGCATGTATTAGCTGTTTCGGGGCTTCATGTAGGATATGTGCTACTGATTCTTATCATTTTTGCAAACCTTTTGAGAATTCCGTGGGGATGGGACCGTGTACTCATTGGAACTGGTTTGGCGCTGTTCTGCATGCTTACCGGTGGAAAGCCGAGTGTGATAAGGGCTTCGCTGATGGCGATGCTCTATCTGCTTGCTCCCGTTATGAATCGCCCGGCAAATATCTGGAATATGATTGCCGCTGCTGCTCTTTTTCTCTTAATGTGGAACCCATTTTACCTTTTTGATATGGGATTTCAATTGAGCTTTACTGCTGTGATATCTATTGTATTTTTCTACAATTATTTTAACCGCGTGCTTCCGGAACGGATAAAAGTTCCAAATATTTCAAATAAACCATTACAATTCATCTGGGGTCTGTTCCTCGTTTCTTTGTCAGCGCAAATCGGAACCATTCCCTTTACTGCTGTCTATTTTGGAAAAGTTCCTCTTACTGCTTTGATAGCGAATGTATTCATCGTGCCGCTGATTGGCGTGTTGGTGGCTACAGGATTTATCATCGCATTGTTCAGCTGGATTCCAATTGTAGGTGACATTGCGGGCGATGCAGCATGGTTTTTTGGAAGAATCATAGATATTCTGGCTGCATTTTTTGCAAATATGGAATTCGGAATAATCAAAACGGGCGCTGTACAATTTTATCAAGTTTGTATTTATGCACTTGGTGTGTTGGCGCTTGTATTAATCATGGATAAAACTCTAAGAAAAAAAGGGCTGGTTGTATTATTGATCAGTCTCAATATGCATGTTTGGATCCCGATTTTTAAAAAACCGATGATGGATGTCATCTTTCTGGATGTCGGACAGGGAGATGCGGCTCTTATCCGTTTCGAAAATGGAAAGACAATGCTCATAGATGCAGGTCAAAGAAATCGGTGGCAGGATTCCGGTTCGGATATGATCATTCCTGCGTTGAAGTATTTCAATATCGAAAAACTGGACTGGGCTGTGATGAGCCATCCGCACAGCGATCATATCGGAGGATTTATATCCGTTATGGAAACTGTGAAAATCGATTCTGTTTGGGACAGCCATCTTGAATATGGATCATGGACATATAATCAAATCTTGGAATTGATTACAGAAAAAAATATCGGATATCGAACCGTTCACAATAGTGAAGGCATGCAAATAGATCATAAAACGTGGATTCAAATTTTTGCTCCGGATACGGCATTTACAAAAAATCAGTCCAACGTAAATAATGCAAGTATTGTCATGAAAATTATTCATGGGAAAAATTCATTTCTTTTCACTGGTGACTTAGAACACGAAGGAGATGATTTTTTACTTCCGTACAATTCCATACTTCAGGCGGATGTTTTGAAGGTAGGGCACCACGGTTCTATCACGAGTACAACGGAACAACTCCTGAGTTTAATTGATCCAGATTGGGCTATTGTATCTGTTGGAGATAAAAATAAATTCAGCCACCCGTCACCAATTGTAATGGAAAGACTGAAAAAGGATATCCCGAATGTTTTGCGAACTGACTTAAGCCAAGCTGTTTGGCTCAAATCCGACGGTGAGAGGATCTGGCAGGAGAAGTGGAAATAGTGATTAAGGCAAATATTATAAAATGTATTTCTGAAGTTTTACAACTGAGTAAATTAATTAATACAAAATAACATGGCTATTGATCCAAAACATATCGCCGGTGTGGATGAAGCCGGCCGCGGCCCGTTGGCCGGCCCAGTTGTGGCATCTGCCGTAAAACTGCAAAAAGATCATGGAATTGAAGGATTGGGAGATTCCAAAAAACTTACTGCAAAGAAGAGGGAATCTGCATTTGAGCAAATCATGGAAAAAGCGGAAGATGCAGCTGTTGGTATTGTCAGCTCAAAAGAAATTGACAGAACAAATATTCTTGCAGCCACACACAAAGCGATGAAAATGGCATTAGGGAAATTACACACAAAGCCAAAACGGGCTCTGATCGACGGCTATCCGTTAAAAACACAAATGATCCCAAACAAAGGAATCGTAGACGGGGATGCAAAAATAGAATCCATTATGGCTGCTTCCATCACTGCAAAGGTTACGCGGGACAGAATTATGGAGCAGTATCACGTCATCTTCCCGAAATATGGATTTAATACGAATAAAGGATACGGAACGAAGCAGCATATGGAGGCGCTTGCTTCCGAGAAAGCCTGTCCGATCCACAGAAAGTCATTTGCTCCGGTAAAGGCGAACCTGCCAACCATGAAGTGGATTTCCAAAAGCAAAAGGATCGGCAGCCTCGGAGAACAATTTTCAGCACTATCCATGTTATCGAACGGATACAGGATATTGGAACTGAACAGAACCTGCGGACATCACGGCGAAATCGATATCATTGCGAGAAAGGAGGGCACTCTTGTTTTTGTGGAGGTAAAGTCCGGGAAAAAGGAACAAATGGGAGATTTATCCCTTAAAGTTGACGAAATAAAAAAACAAAAATTGAAAGACGCTATTCAATATTACATTCAAATGGAGGAACCTGTTTTTACAAACATCCGGCTGGATGTTTGTACAGTACTCTTCAAAACTGGAACACCAAAAATTGAGTTTTTCCGTGGAGTGGATTGATTAAGTTTTCCGTTTAATTTTGACATTATTGTGACCATTAAAAAATTCATCAGAGAAGTCAAGTCCATTGCCATCTTAGTGGCCATCGTGCTACTGCTAAAAGTAACCGTTATGGAATCCTACATTGTACCGACCGGCAGTATGGAAAATACAATCATGACAGGGGATTTCCTGATCGGAAACAGATTTGTTTACGGCATGCGCACTCCCGATTGGCTTGGAATCATTTGGACCGATATCGGGTTCGACATTCCTTATATCCGTTTCCCCGCATTTAGAAAACCGGAACAGGGAGATGTTATTATTTTCAAATACCCAAGGGATGTTCATCAAAAATATGTTAAACGGCTCATTGCCGGTCCGGGAGACTTTGTTGAAATAAAATCAAAGAAGGTGTTTGTGAACGGGACGGAATTTACGCTTCCTGCAAACGGAAGATTCCAAATGCCGCTGATGTCCGAAACGTATACTCAGCCGGATATATTTTTGTCAAACGGTGCGAATAAAGACCACTATCCCATAATTAGAGTACCGGCAAAAGGTGACGTAATCAAGATCAATAAAAATACTGATTGGAGGTTTTTGCTTCCAATCATGATGATGGAAGGGCACTCTGCTGAACTTGTAAGAGATGAAGTCCGGTTTCAATTTGATTTGACCGATCCATATGATTTAAAACGAAGAGGAAAGAAGGAATCAGTGTTAAGGCAATACCGCGAATTTGATGAATCGGGAACTTTACTGAATCCTTGGTCCGGCATCTTGCAGGATTCTGATTTTCAATTCCTGCGCATTGATGGAAAGCCTTTAAGCGAAATTAATGAATATGTCCTTACAGAAGACTATTACTGGGCGATGGGCGACAACCGCGATGATAGTCTGGATAGCAGATATTGGGGATTTATTCCGCATAAATATATGCTGGGTGAAGCATTGTTTGTTTTCATGTCATTGGATATAAAGCGCTGGATACCACGACTGAACCGTATCGGAACTGTCATCCGCTGATATTTTAATCTTGCCTCTAAGGACAGCTAAAGCGTAGTTTGTTTCATCGAGGTAAGGAAAGAACCCATGACATTATTATCACTGCGAACACATATCGCTATTTATGCATTTTGCATAGCATTCACAGGAACGGTTTATCTGAATGCTCAGGATCAAGCAGCGGAAGAAGAAGTTGGAACCGACACCGTTTCTGCAGAAGCGCCTTCTGAAATATCAGTCGAAATACCAGCAGCGGCAAGTGTTGCCGGATCGGACGGACTGGAAACTGGTTACAAAGGGTATGCGTGGGGCAGCATGATTTCATCAATGCCTACGCTGGCTTACATGGATTCTGGAAAAGTATCTCCTGATACTGTAAGCGTTACAATGTCTGGTAAACTTGGACTTGAAGAAGTTGTTATGGCATTTTTCTATGGTAGGGGCGGTTTCTGGAAAGTTGAAATTGATTATTCTCTGGATCATCAAAATATTGATGAACAGGTAAAACTATTTACTAAGATTGAAAAAACGCTGACAGAAGTTTACGGCCCACCCAAAGCTACCAATCAGCTTTTGAATGGGCCGAATGCATCCTATTCCGATGCTATGAATATTAAATATTCCCGTGCCTTTTATCGTTCTTCGTGGAATGTCACCCCTACAAAAGTCGAACTCATCTTATCTGGGTTTGTACAGACTCCTCCAACAGATTTTCCAATCATTCACGGCCAATCGAGCTTTATGAAACTTGTATATTATAATCCAGATTTTATGCTGGTGGATGAAGTTGACTCGGACCCTGAGCCGCTGCCGTCCATTTTTGATATTTATTGATTTAAGAAATCTGGGGCAATGGTTAGGCCGGTTCTATCCATCATATTAGCATTAAAATTTTCCATGTGTCCCATGCCGCCAATGATGGTACGGTATTTCCATTTCGAGGGAGAAAAAAGAATAGCGCTGGAAAAAACCAGGGATGTGCTTGAATCATTAGGATATAATGTGGATGTGTTTGCCCCAGAGAGCGATTTTATGGTGACAAAGGCTTCTCGTTTAAAGCGAGACCTCAGACGCTATGATTATGCGTTGGCGGTATATATCACTGACATGATCCAAATTCATATCATTGCGGAAAAATACGTATTTAAAAGGGGATCAGAAGCATCGTTCGGCGGAGGAGAGGTACTAACCGAAAAACAGACCTCAGATCGTTTGCCATACGAAATCCAGCAAAAAGTATTCTGGCCAATCATCAACGCATTAAAAGCGAAAGGGATCAAAGAGGATACTGAAAAATTTGAGGAAACTTGGGTGCTGGAAAGGAATGTAAAGAAATCCGTTTGGAGGCATGATCTTTCTACTGCAAATTCTCGTCCCTATAATTACCAAATAATCGTTTAGT
This sequence comes from Fidelibacterota bacterium, assembly GCA_030746535.1. Classification (GTDB taxonomy): domain Bacteria; phylum Fidelibacterota; class Marinisomatia; order Marinisomatales; family TCS55; genus JAAZYX01. Next base: position 53,162 of record JASLML010000001.1, on the reverse strand, counting down.
AGAGTTGTATTATGTCAATTGATTTCGATAAAGAGCAAGGCAGAAAAGAATATTTAACGAGTAAGCTTGATGATTTACTTGACGGTATCAATGATTCCTATGGAAAAGTACTGGTGGATGAACTGATTAGTCGTCTAGAAGCCACGGTTAAAGATTTCAACGAAGAAATAAAATCACTAACAGATCAGCTGAAAGAAAACACTTCTTTAAAACAGGAAATATTGCAAAAGATAATTACAGAAGAAACAGATCCTCCGGAAATACAGCATACTGATGATTCTGAATCTGCTTCATCGACAGAAGAAGCTCCTTCGGAAATGAGTGAGTGGGAACGGCGATTGGAAGCTTTGAGTAAAAAGGAATAAAGGTCTAATGGATATTAAAGATAAAATTATTTTTGGTTTATTGGCTGTATTAATAGTTGTTGCAGGATATTTCCAATATGTCACAGATGTTATGCAATCCAGAATGTCAGTTTTAAATGAGCAAGACAGCAGGCATATCAATATTGTTGATAAGGAATTCAGAGAAGATTTAAGAAAGCTAAATTTGAAATTCGAAGGCAGAGGGAAGCATTTGAGGAAAGCCCAAGCGGATATTGTGGCCAATACAGAATTAATTTTGCATGTAGCCGATTCTCTTACTGAACAAATTGAAAATGTTCAATGGAATTTAGATGAGCATACAAGAATATCAGATCGCCGCTTTAAGGATATTGAACAGGATCATCGAGATTTGCAGGATGGTTTTGATAGTTTTCGACGAAAAACACAAAGGAAATTAGCAGATTTGGAACAATCGGCAACTTCGTACGATAAGCGTTTGAAGGAAATTGAAGATTTACCGCTGATTCAAAAAGAGAAGGCTAAGTCTAAAAAAGAATAATATCTGTATAGCATATTGACAAAATTAGAAGGGGGGCAACATAATTGCCCCTTTTTTTATGGAATTTACCGAAAAGCATATAAAAAATATTTTTTCGGGAATTGAAGCTTTCAATTCCTGCAAATATGATAGAGCGCACGAATGCTGGGAGAAAGTCTGGAAAGATCTAAGGGATGATGATCGTCGAATCATCCTAAAGCCTTTTATTCAATTATCTGGGGCATATTTGAATTGCCTTCAAAAGAAGAATGAAGCGGCAATCTATTTAATCGAAAAATCTAAAACGAATATTTTAAAGTACCAGTCTGCGCTAGATCAAATAATATTAAGTGATGCTTTAATATCGGATATTGAATTATTACTTAGGAAAAAGCTAACAGTTAAAGTATTTAATCAGTTACAGATAAAAAAAGCGGGGTAGACTTCACAATGACCTCGGAACAAGGTGAAGGTCTACCCCTTCCACATACCAAAGGTACCAAACCAGCACCTTCTACTTTAAAGTAAATGTTTAATTAAATAGATGCAAGATTTTTTTTATTACAGATGTGCCGAGGGTCGGGCTCGAACCGACACGGAGCAAGCTCCACTGGTGTTTGAGACCAGCGCGTCTACCAATTCCGCCACCCCGGCAAACAATCCAAAAATCTTGTGCAAGAAAATAAGACACCCTAAAATATTGTCAACTATTAATAATATAGGATTAGTATTAGACTACGTATGAACCATTTAAATAAATACTTGATATATATATAATTTGCGAATGAATATCAATGTTATGGGGTGCTATAAAGGATTTAATCAACTGTGCAGATGGCTGAGTGAAAAGAGCTCTAAGAGCCACCTATTCCTTCTTTTTTCGTATGTAGAATAGGAATTAATTTTCTTGTCTGCCCTTGTAGTTCAATGGATAGAATAGGTCCCTCCTAAGGATTAGATGTAGGTTCGATCCCTGCCAAGGGCACGAAAGGAAAAACAATGTTAAAACCAAAAAAGAAAATGTATCAAAAAGAGCTGAAAAGGGATCCTTTATTAGAAGGGGTGAGTTCTATTCAGCAAAATATTGAAACGCATTCGACACTGTACAGAAACGGACTGATTGGGATTGTGGCTATTGCACTAATTGGAACAATGATAACCAGGAATATGAAGGCGAAGGCAGAAGAAGCGCATTCCATTTTGAATCGCGCTATGGTATTATTTGAACAGGGGGACGTGGATAATGCTCTGTTGGAATTTGAAGCAATCAGAGATGATTATGGCCGCACCCCAAGCGGGAAGATTTCCGCATTTTACTTGGGACGGCTCTATTTCGACCGCGGAGAATACGATCTTGCCGAAACGTATATGACTGCATATGTAAAAAACCCTGAGATTGCAATGCTTGCATCAAGCGCATACGCGACAATTGGAAAACTCGCTGAAATTGATGAGGATTATCGAACAGCAATTAAAAATTATTCGAATGCAGTCCAATCTTGTGTTATTAAAACAGACTTACACAAGTATAATCTGGAACTTGCTTCTATGTATATATTGGATGAATCCGAATCCGATGCACATAAGATATTGGATGAAATTATAAATGATACGAATCCGAGTAATCCTTTCCGCGAAAAGGCCGAACGCCTGAAAGGACAATTATAAGGAAAAATCCGGAAGATATTGACGTTTGATAAGTCGGTAATTCGGTATAATTTATAATGTGAAAAGTGGGTTGCGCGACCCACTTTTTGCTTGTATAGGACATGATGATAAAAGAACAAGTTAGCAAATTGCTCCCGAAAGGGATCCATCTCATGGATGTGAAAGAAAATTCAAGAGGGAGATCTGTTCGCCTAATCATTGATTCAGAAAATACAATTGACCTTCAGAAGACTGCGGAAATTGCAACATTGGTCAATGAATCCGGTATTCTCGATGAACCGTTTCCTTCCGGATGCAATTTGGAAGTATCATCTCCGGGGCTCAGCGCCCCGTTGACTGAATCATTTCAATTCAAAAAACATATTGGACGCACGTTAAAGCTTTGCATTAACAAGGATGGAAAACAAAATCGTCTTCAGGCCAAATTGGTGCAAGCAGATGATGATGAAATTCAATTTGTATCGGGTAATACGGATCCTGAAACAGTGAGCTATGCAGATATTATTGAAGCAAAAATTAAAATCACCTTTCATTAAACATGGGGAGGCATCGTGATAAATAGAGAATTAATTGATTTTTTCGCTGACGTTGCAAGGACGAAGAATGTAGAGAGATCTGAACTTGGAACTATCCTAGAGCAGTTATTTCTTCATATCATTGAGAAAGAACGAGGGGAGGCATCCAACGTCAGTGTTATTGTTAATCTGGATAAGGGTGAAATCGAGATCTTTGCAGAGAAAGAAATTGTTGATGATGTCATGGATCCCGTTCTTGAGATTTCCCTTGAGGAAGCCACGAAAATCGAGCCCGGATTGGAAATCGGCGACACGTTTGTTGAAGTGATAGAAGCAGAACAATTCGGTCGTCGCCTTGTGCATGCTGCAAAACAATTTTTTAGTCAGCGCCTATTAGATATCGAAAAGCAGAATATCTATGAGGATTATGCAAATAGAATTGGCGAGATTGTTATCGGAACTGTTCGGCAGGTTCACAGAGACAGGGTGTTCGTTAACATTGAACAGGCTGAATTGATGATGCCGAGGAAAGAGCAAATTTCGACTGAACGATACCGAAGAGGCGATACGATTCGTGCGCTTATCAAATCCGTAGAAGTAACGCCAAAAGGACCGGAGATCATAGTTTCCCGAAGTGACAACCATTTTCTATATAAACTGTTTGAAATGGAAGTGCCGGAAATTGAAGATGGATTTATTGACATAACATCTATCGCAAGGCAGCCAGGCGAAAGAGCAAAAATTATTGTGAAATCTTCGGACCGGCGCATTGATCCTGTTGGCGCATGTGTTGGTATGAGAGGTAGCAGAATTCAAGCAATTGTTCGGGAATTGGATAACGAGAAAATTGATATTATTAATTCAAGTGAACAGCCTGAGGTGTTGATTTCACGTGCGCTTTCTCCGGCGAAACCAATCAAACTTTTTATTGAGGACGAAAGTAAATACTGCGTTGCCATATTCTATGATGACGATTTGGATATTGCTATCGGACGCGGTGGTGTGAATATCAATTTAGCTTCAAAAGTCACCCAATACCGCATTGATGCATTCGGTGAAATTGAATATCAAAAGCGAATAGAAGCTCAGAAAACACCCGTAGCTGAAGTCCCGGATTTCCCAATAACGGCCGTAAAACCACTCGAGAAAATGGAAATCGTAACCGTTGGCGACTTGGATTCAGCCAGTGATGATGCGCTTGTAGATGTATTGGATGACGACGTGCTCGAAAAAGTGTATGATTCCGTTGATATATTTATGAAGGAAGCGGTAAAACCTGATGAAGAACCCGAAGAAGAATTAGTGCTTCCTTATGATCTGGAATCATCTGAAGATTCAAATGAAGATGGTGAAGATTTTGCGGCAGATGATGTTTCTGAAGATGACGTTCATGAAACGGAAGAAGGGCAAGAGACTGAAGAAGCGAATGAATTGATAAATGAAGAGGATCTTGAAGAGTCTGCTGTAGATCAAAATGAATCGGAAGGTGAAGACAGTGAAGAAGAGTCTTCTGATGACGATGTTGTGAAACATGTTTCAGAAGAGGATGAAAAAGAACCGGAAACCGATTCTATTCAAGAAGAGAAAGTGGAAGAAACAGCATAATATTATGGCACGCCCAATTCGCATATTTCAATTAGCTAAAGAGCTCAATATATCCCACACTGAAATCGTATCCTTTTTGAAAGGTAAGGGGATTGAAGTCGGAAGCCATATGTCACCGGTTGACGAAGAAGCTCATGCATTAATTATGGCTGAATTTTCCAAAGATAAGGAAAATGTTGATCGCTATCGTAAAGAACAAGTTCGTCGTGAAATTCATGATTCACGCGTTAAGGCAGAGCAATTAGCACATAAAAAAATAAAATTACTTTCCCTAGAAGAACAGCGCGGCCTTGAGAAGGCTGAAAAAGAAAAAGCTGCTGAAAAAGAGAAGCAGGCAAAAAAAGAAGCTTCTGAAAAAGAAGCATCTAAAAAGGCAAAAAAAGAAAAAGAAAGGGCGGAGAAGAAAAAAGAAGTCAAGGCCAAACCCAAAAGGAAACTTAGAAGAATTGATTTAACTGCAATAGAATCACAAGTAGGCCAATCGTCGAAACGCAGAAAAGATAAAGAAAGCGGCAAAGAAAAAACCACTGCAAAAACGACTGACCAAAAAGTGAAGGCAACCATGGCCAAAATGCAGACTAAGTCTAAGAAGAAAGTTTATAAAAAAGATAAGGTCAAGGACGAGCTGGAAAATGAAGAAGAATTGACTTCCATTGGGATTGCAGAATTTTCAAGCGTAGAAGAATTAGGGAAAATTTTTGATGTTTCATCAAGTGAGATCATTCAAAAATGTATGGCTTTGGGTGTACTTGCAACCATTAACCAGCGTCTCGATTGGGATGTTATTGAACTGCTTGCTGAAGAATACGGAAAATCAGCAGAAAAAATTACGGATGTTGGCGAAGATCTCTATTCATTTGAGGAAACCGAAGAGGATGCAGCACAAGCTTCTGACCGCGCACCGGTTGTAACTGTAATGGGCCATGTTGATCATGGAAAAACTTCTTTGCTGGATTATATAAGAGATGCAAATGTAGTCGCCGGTGAATCCGGTGGAATCACCCAGCATATTGGAGCTTATAAAGTGGAGCTTGAATCCGGAAATCATATTACCTTTTTGGATACGCCCGGACATGAAGCATTTACAGCAATGCGTGCGAGAGGTGCTCAGGTTACGGATATGGTTGTGCTTGTTGTCGCGGCAAACGATGGCGTCATGCCGCAGACTATTGAATCCATTGATCACGCTAAAGCGGCGGATGTCCCTCTCATTATTGCCATCAATAAAATTGATCTTCCCGATACGGACGTAGACCGAGTAAAACGGGAATTGTCAGAGCATGAAGTTTTGGTCGAAGACTGGGGCGGAAAAGTTCAGGCAATTCCGATTTCTGCAAAATCAGGCGATGGAATGGATGATTTGATGAATGCAATTATACTTGAATCTGAAGTGCTGGAACTAAAAGCAAACAAAGATACAAATGCCAAGGGCACTGTTATTGATTCAAGATTGGATAAGGGTCATGGCGCTATTGCCACGGTTTTGATTCAGAAAGGGACCTTAAAAGTTGGCGATCCTTTTATGTGTGCAAGCTATTCCGGTAAGGTTCGTGCCTTATTAAATGAACGCGGACAGCGTATAAAGGAAGCGTTTCCTTCTGATGCAATTCAGGTTCTCGGCTTTGATAAAGTACCGCAGACTGCTGATATTTTGTCCGTAGTGGATAATGAGCGTGAATTAAAACGTGTTTCTTCTGAACGCCAGAGAATTAAACGGGAAATTGATCAAAAGAAAATTGGCACTCAATCTTTGGATGCTATGTCCGCTATGATCAAAGAAGGATCCATCCGAAATCTCGCGCTCATCATAAAAGGTGATGTCGACGGATCCATTGAAGCATTATCCGAGACCTTTGAAAAACTCAACACAGAAGAAGTTGGCGTGCAAATCATCCATAAAGCAGTTGGAATGATTTCGGAATCGGATGTTCTTCTGGCAGCTGCTTCGCAGGCAGTTATTATCGGATTCAATGTTCAGGTGAGTTCCAATGCAAAACTTCAGGCAAAGCAGGAAGGTGTGGAAATTCGCAATTATTCCGTTATTTATAATGCAGTAGAAGAGATAAAACTTGCCCTTGAAGGCTTACTCGAGCCTGATGAAATTGAAGAAATTATTGGTAAGGCTGAAATTCTTACACAATTCAAAATTCCGAAAATCGGCAATATCGCTGGAACAAAAGTAATCATGGGAGTCATTAACCGCGGCTCGAAGGCTCGAGTCTTGCATGAAAATGAAGTGATTCATGAAGGATCGATAAATTCCTTGAAACGATTTAAAGATGACGTTAAAGAAGTAAAAGAAGGTCTTGAGTGCGGAATCGGCGTAGAAGGTGTTAAATCCTTCGAAGAAGGCGATACAATTGAAGTCTTCGAAATAAAGACCGTTAAGAGGACTCTTGAGGAAAATTGAAACAGCAGTTACCTTACAAGCGTACCGATAGAGTTGCGCACCAAATCCAGGAAATTTTAGGGGAAATTGCTACTCGGTATATTGATCTCTCTCATTTAGGATTCATTACATTTTCCCGCGTTAGTATCACCCCTGATTTAAAAATAGCCTCCGTATATTATTCCGTTATGGATCCAAAAATAGAACTAAAGCCTTTGCAGCGTGAAATGAAGTCAATGGCAGCTCTATTCAGAAAGCATCTTGGTAATGCATTGCAAATTAAATTTACTCCGGAATTGAGATTCTATTACGATGAGACTGCTGATTATTCCCACAGAATAGAATCGCTCTTGTCCAAGATTGATATTCCGGATGAAACCGATGATACTGAATCTTTATAAGCCGCCGGGTTGGACATCTTTTGATGTCGTTAAAAAGGTCCGCGGAATAACTCGACAGAAAAAAGTAGGCCATGCCGGAACATTGGACCCTTTTGCTGAAGGTGTATTACTTATCGGAACCGGAAAAGACACAAAAGCGCTTTCTGAACTAAGCAATCAGTCAAAATCCTACCGTGCAAAACTCATATTAGGTACTGCAACAAATACGATGGATCTAACAGGAACTGAAGACAGCTCATTGCCTGTCCCGGAATTATCAGAAGATCAAATACTCAGCACACTAAAAAGTTTTCTTGGAAAACAGAATCAGATTCCACCGATGTATTCTGCAAAAAAAGTGAACGGCGTGCGATTATACAAATTGGCCAGAAAAAACATTGAAATAGAACGTGAACCGGTTACCATTCATATAAATTCAATTGCATTTGAGTCAATTGAATTGTCGGAAATAACCTTTTCAGTGGAATGCTCAAAGGGAACATATATTCGAGTTCTTGGTGCTAACATAGCAGAAAAGCTTGGAACCGTTGGGCACCTTACATATTTGCAGCGAACTGGAATTGGGGATCACAATGTGAAGGATTCACAAACTCTTGAATCCTTTGAGAAATCATGGAAATCTGCCGCAGCTTAAAAGACATAAATCGCTTGAAGAATGCAGTCGTAACTATTGGAACCTTCGACGGGCTACACCGAGGGCATCAGGAAGTAATTAGGCATGTTGTATCCACCGCATCTGCAAAGCAATCAACCTCTGTCGTCGTTACCTTTGATCCGCATCCGCGCCATATTTTGGACAAAGATTTCGTACTTCCCTTATTGATCAATCTTGAAGATAAATTGCATCTAATTCAAGAATTAGGGATAGACACCACTGTCGTCATACCATTTTCCCAAGAATTTTCTCACGTAACTGCTTCTGATTTTATATCAGATATTATTGTAAAGAATTTTCAACCAAATCGAATCGTGATTGGATATGATCATCATTTCGGGAAGGATAGAGAGGGATCACCGGAATTCCTGTCGCAGTTTGGTGCTGAACATCAAATTGAGGTAAATATTATTGAACCGGTCCACGATCAGGATGTAATTATTTCGAGCACGCATATAAGGAAACTTATCCATGAAGGTTTTGTCCGCAGAGCATCATTCGAACTTGGCAGGGTGTATGGATTTAGAGCAAAAGTAGTATATGGCGCTGGACGTGGAAAAGATCTGGAATTCCCGACAGCTAATTTCATCCCGGTTGAAAATAATCAGCTATTACCGAAGCAAGGTGTCTATTTTGCTAGAGGAAGGATTAATGGCAATAATTTATATGGAATGTGTAACTTGGGGGTTCGTCCAACCTTTAATGAGACTGATTTTGTGATGGAAGTCCATTTTTTCGAAAAGTCTATCGGTGATTTATACGAAAAGGAAATAACCATAGAATTTTTAGAGCGGATTAGGGACGAGAAAAAATTTAATGATTCCTCAGAGCTGAAAAAGCAGCTTGTGAAGGATCAGCAAGAATGTGAAGAATTAATTAAGAAATATCATTAGGAGAATAAATGCCTTTAACAGAAGATAAAAAGAAGGAAATCATCGAAGAATTCGGTGATAATTCAAAGGATACCGGCAGCTCGGAAGTGCAAATTGCAATGCTAACTGCGCGTATCCGTGAACTGACAGAACACTCGAAATTGCATAAAAAAGATCATCATTCGAGACGCGGTTTGGTTACACTTGTTGCCAAACGAAAAAAACTGATGAAATACCTGCGCCGAACAGGGCCGGGTGCATATGTAGAAATCATAAAAAAATTACAAATTAGAGGATAAGAATAATGTTGAAAAAAGAGATGGATTTAGGGGGCAGAACGCTCTCAATTCAAACAGGAAAAATAGCGAGACAGTCTTCAGGATCTATCATCGTGACGTATGGGGAAACTAGTGTAATCGTTGCAGTGAACGCCGCAAAGGAAATTAGGGAAGGGATAGACTTCTTTCCGCTTCAGGTAGAATACAGAGAACGTCATTATGCCGGTGGAAAAATCCCGGGTGGATTCTTCAAGCGCGAAGCTCGTCCTTCGGAACATGAAATATTGACCAGCAGGCTGACGGACCGACCTATTCGGCCGTTATTTCCAAAGTCATTCAAATTTGAAACACAAGTAATTGCCACCGTTCTTTCGAGCGATGGTGAAAATATGGCTGACACACTCACAGGAATCGGCGCATCCGCTGCTTTGATGATTTCAGATATTCCATGGAATGGACCTATCGCCACCGTTAGAGTTGGAAGAAAAAATGGTAATTTTATTATCAATCCAACACGCGAAGAGATGGAAGAATCTGATATGGAAATTATGGTTTCCGGTAATGAAAGCACCGTTGTGATGGTTGAAGGTGAGGCAGATATCATCTCAGAAGAAGATTTTGTTCTCGCTTTGGAATTTTCGCACGGATTCATTAAGCAAGTCATTACACTTCAAAACGAATTAGCTGGTGAATGCGATATTGTCAAACGGGATATTCCAGAAGAAGATGAAAATGAAGAATTGTCGAAAGAAATTGATAGTCGAGTTACAGATGCAATTTCTAATGCAATTGGTATACCTGATAAACTTGAACGCGAAAAGGCAATTGATAATATTCATGAGAAAACAGCTACCGATCTTGAAGAATCATTCCCTGAAAGCCAAGGCATGATAAAGGGACATATTGACAGCAGATTGAAGGAAGCATTTCGCGAGAATATCTTAGCCACGGGAACGAGAAGTGATGGGAGGTCTACAGCGGATATTCGTGATATTTCCATTGAAACGGGTCTGCTTCCCCGAACGCATGGATCTTCACTTTTCACCAGAGGAGAAACTCAAGCGCTTGCAGTTTTAACACTTGGAACACCAAGAGATGAACAAATCATAGACAGCATGGATCTTGATACAAAGAAAAATTTCATGCTGCACTATAATTTCCCACCATATTGTGTAGGTGAGACCGGAAGGGTCGGATTTACGAGCAGGAGGGAAGTTGGACATGGAAATCTGGCAGAACGCGCATTAAAAAAGGTATTACCGGAATATGATGATTTTCCCTACACAATTCGTATTGTGTCAGAAATCATGGAATCTAACGGATCATCTTCCATGGCAACCGTTTGCGGCGGCTCTTTGGCTCTTATGAATGCAGGCGCATCCACAAAAGGCCACGTCGCGGGAATTGCAATGGGCTTAATTACAGATGGAAAACGTCATGCAATTCTCAGTGATATTCTCGGCGCAGAAGATCATCTGGGTGATATGGATTTCAAAGTTGCGGGAACACGCGAAGGAATTACTGCTATTCAGCTTGACTTGAAAATTGAAGGTATTTCTTTTGATCTTCTGAAGGAAGCATTGACACAAGCGAAGTCCGGAAGAGAACACATTCTCAACCTCATGTATGAAGCAGTGCCGGAAGTTCAGGAAATGTCTGACTATGCTCCGAAAATCCTTTCTATTCAAATTGATACTGAAAAAATCGGCGGTCTCATTGGTCCGGGTGGGAAAACCATCAAGAAGATCATTGCTGATACCGAATGCGATATCAATGTGGACGATGACGGAATTGTTACTGCTGCAAGCCTTGATCTAAAAAGGTGTGAAGAAGCTATTGAAATTGTGCGGGCGATAACGCTGGAACCGGAAGTTGGAATGGAATTTGACGGAACAGTTACCAGGCTGATGACTTTTGGAGCATTTGTCGAATTTGTTCCAGGACGCGAAGGTCTTGTGCATATATCCGAACTTGAGTGGAACAGGGTAGAAAAAGTAGAGGATGTCGTAAATGTAGGCGATTCCGTTCGGGTGAAACTTATCAAGGTTGATGACCAAGGCCGTCTTGACTTTAGCCGGAAAGAACTTCTGCCAAAACCTGAAGGGTGGACACCTCCGCCAAAACGTGATGATCGCCGCGGTGGAAGAAGTGGAAATTCCAGAGGGAAAAAACCTTTCCGGAAAAAGAGATTCTAAAACCAACTTATAAATAACACCACAAATGTTTGAACACATTTCAGTCAATCAAAATCTGATTGAGATGGAATATGCAGTGCGTGGTAAAATTTCACAACGCGCTGCAGAATTAGAACAGGAAGGGCAAATCACCATTGCCTGTAATATCGGGAATCCCCAAGCTCTTGGGCAAAAACCTATTACATTTTATCGTCAGGTTTTGAGCCTTTTGGAATACCCGAATTCCATTACGCGGGAACGTGAATTGAGTAGGCACCTCAATACACTAGAACTTTCCGTCGATTCTTATTCGGACACTGTATTGAATTACGCCGAGGATATGCTTGAAAAAATGAAGACTGGCACTGGCGCATATACAGAAAGCAAAGGACCGTTATTTATCCGGGAAGCTATTGCTGAATTCATTGATAAGAGAGATGATTCTGATGCTGGATCTGGGAATGGATCTGATCCTGAATCTATATTCTTAACCAACGGCGCAAGCGATGCAGCAAGGCGTATTCTCGAAATTTTGATTTCCGATAAATCCGACGGCATCATGATACCCATTCCGCAGTATCCTTTATATTCTGCGACAATCAAGCGTTGCGGCGGTACTCAAGTAAATTACTTTCTGGATGAGGATTCGGACTGGTCGGTTACAAGTGAAATATTATCAGAATCCTATGATAATGCCGAAAAATCAGAGATAAACATAAAAGCAATTGTAGTCATTAATCCCGGAAATCCAACAGGTTCCATTCTCGATGAAGAAAGCATTGGTCTTATTTTGGATTTTGCGGAAAAACACGATTTAGCCATTATCGCTGATGAAGTATATCAGGATAACTTGTATGGCGGATCATTCACTTCCTTCGCAAAAGAAAGAGGAACGCGGAATATTCTTCTCTTTAGCCTTCATAGCACATCAAAAGGGTTCCACGGAGAATGCGGTCACAGAGGAGGTTATGTTGAAATCCGTAGCAATCCTGAAGTGAATAAAAGTGGAATAAAACTCATGGATATTTTCCTGAAACAGGCATCGGTCAGTCTTTGTTCAAATACGATTGGACAATGCCTTACATATATGATGGCTACACCGCCTGAAAAAGGGACAAACGCTTTCGCTTTATATGCCTCTGAAAAAACCTCTATTCTGACTGATTTAGAAGAAAAGGCATCTATGATAATAGCAGCCTTTAAAAAAATGGAAGGTGTAAAATGTTTCGGAAGAACCGGTGCAATGTATCTCTTTCCTCGGATTGATCATATCCCCGAAGGAACAAATGACTTCGACTATTGTATGGCACTGCTTGAGGAAACGGGATTATGCACAGTGAATGGAGAAGGATTCGGTCAAAGGGAAGGAACGAACCATTTAAGGATTGCATTTTTACCTCCTATAACGCAATTACAGGAAGTCCTTCCGCAGTGGATTGCGTTTCACAATGATTACATTTCTGCTTGATACATGCCCATTTAGATCATTTTTTTATATTGAAATTTCATTTGTTATAGGTTTCTATCGTCTTTAATATAAAGTATTAGTTTAAGTGAATAATTCATGAGCCCAAAATCTATTCCGATAAAGAAACTGTATTATTCCATTGGTGAAGTCAGCAAAATGACCGATCTGAAACAATATGTTCTTCGCTACTGGGAAACAGAATTCAAGCAGCTTAAACCATCAAAAAACAGGGCGGGGAACCGTATCTACCGCCAGCAGGACATAGACCTTATCCTTGAGATTAAAGATTTGCTTTATCAGCAAAAATTCACGATAGCAGGTGCCATCGAGAAATTGAAATCAGATTCTTCATCAGGTTCAGAAGATTTGCAATCTAAAGAAAAAACAGAAACTGATGTGGGATTATCATCCTCACCATCTGCAGATGTTCTGCTTGGCGTGAAACAAGAGCTTGAATCAATTATAGACGAATTGCGTAAATAATTTTTCGGAACGTGGCGCAGTCCGGTAGCGCACTGCAATGGGGTTGCAGGGGTCGCAGGTTCAAATCCTGTCGTTCCGACATTTTTCATTAATTTTGGGTAAATTCTTTAACCTTTTTGCTGAAACAGTGTCAAACACATTTAATTTCAGATAAATACCAAAGGAGAACAAATCCATGAAACGAATTTTTTTACAATCACTTATGCCCATTCTCATTGCAGGACTGACGGGATTGTCAGCCCAGGGACACGGCGGCGACTGCGGAGATGGTAACGGAGGGCACGGCAATGGACATGGCGGAGGCCATGGGAACGGTGGTTATCATGCAACTGTCGACACAGTAACCACTACAGGTACTGCAATAGTAATCAGCGACACGGGCCGCTGTTTTATCCATACGCGCTATTTTTTGGATACGGATGGAAATGATACGATTGATCTAGCATTGAAATTCGGTCCGGAAAATTATGAGCCGGAAAGCGGTGCAGTTCGGCCTGCAAATGGAGATGAAATAACCGTAACGGGCCGTGTAGTCACTCGACGAGGCCGCTCCAAAATGCGGGTTTGGACGCTCAATGACTTGGAATGGGTAAATCCCGACAGTGGATATGGAATGCAGAATGACGGCGGCTGGGAAGATTATATCGATTCAGTATCCGTTACGGGAACTATCATTGCCGAAACAGATTCGGCACATGACAGAACGCATTATTTTCTTGATACAGATGATGATGGTTCTGCCGATTATTCACTTAGACTGCGGTATTGGCTGCATACGGATACATCAGCAGTTTCGCCGGAAAGCGGTGAAAGTGTTTCTATTGAAGGCTGGGCACTTGACTGCGAAGTCGGAACAGATAAACTTTGGGTCTTGTCCATGGAAGACTATAACCCGGAAAATCAGCAACTGGGAACTGATGACGGCTTATTTGCTTTGGAATTCAAATTGTCTGCTTCCAATTACCCGAACCCATTCAACCCGGTAACAACTATTTCTTACACAGTTCCTGTAGAGGGACATGTGAATATTACCGTATTTGATATGCTCGGGAATCAGATCAATACTTTGGCTTCAGGTTTTCATTCATCCGGAATTCATTCTGTAACGTGGAATGCAACTGATAATAACGGCAAACCTGTATCTACGGGTATGTATTTTTATATTATTCAGGCAGGGAATACCACTGTTAGAGAAAAAATGATTTTCCTTAAATAACGCCATATTTCTTCAAATAAAAAAGCCTCCAGGAATGGGGGCTTTTTTATTATACGGATTTCTATTCAATTCCCTAATTTTCATCCGTATCATGAACCTCTTTAGCGACCCGTCCTTTATCCAAATATCATTGGTTCTGCTTTTGCTGACCGGGATTGCTATATACGTTAAACAGTACAAAGCTATAGTAGGGATGATTGCTGTATATCTTATTTATATTGCTGTATCAGGATCATTTTTCACAGATGATCTTCCGGAAATCGAACAGAAACCAATAATGGAAAAGAAAATAAACGATACTGACTCTGATCAAACAGAAAATAAAGAGAATGATCTCGACAACTATACGGTCAATAAGGATGAGATAGGGGAAGAACAATTACAAATTGAAAACGAAGATAATATTGAACCAATATCTGACTCTAATCAATCTCATTCAATAACGAAGGATACAACAATCACCAAATTAGTTCTTCAAAAAATAGTCACGTGTCAAAATGTTGTCACAGAAACACGTTCGCCTGAAGGATCCGCAGATTCATTCCCGGATACAGTAGGGAAGGTCTATTGCTTTACCATGACAGAAAATATGGGTGCTAAACAGTCCGTAACGCATGAATGGTCTTACGAAGGTGTTCTCATATCAATTATTCCTATGGAGATCGGAAGATCGCATTACTGGCGGGCATGGAGTTACCAAACAATTCAAAAGCATAAAACAGGGAATTGGTCCGTTGCTGTACGGGATTACAACGGAAATATATTATCATCAGCTGCATTTAAAATTATTTCTACAGGTTCAGAATATTGAGAAGATCAATGCCATTTTATCTAATGTTGTTTTTAGTGTTTTTTTCCTGCGGGGATACACAACGTTATTCTGTAATTCCTATCAATTGGACAAACCAATCATCGGAAATAAATGATATTCCTGACGGACTGGAACTATATGCAGGAACAAATGAAACAATTCCATTAAAAGTATGGTATGTAAAGGTTACAAGGCCTGATTCACTATTTGATGTTCGAGGATTGGTATCAACGGATTTGGATAAAAGAGAGACACCTTTGCAGATGATGCAGAGAACCGGCGCCGATGTGGTTATTAATGCTGGATATTTCAGAATGGATAAGAATCCAACAAATCATGTCGGTTTTCTCTATTTGACTAACACATTAATTGAACCGCCATTTAAAACACTATTACGCTGGAACAGAAGGTACCGTACAGCCAGAGGCGCCTTTGGTATTTTCGATTCAGGATTAGGTGAAATTGCATGGTCTTACTCAAGAAATGACTCTCTATTCCGCTGGTATCAACCCACGCCAAATGAGCCGAATAATCCTGTCAAATTCCTCGATTTTTCAAATGCCGAATACTGGCCTGTGCGAGATGCCATCCAAGCTGGTCCTGTTCTAATTAAAGATGGAAAAATCAATATTTCATCGGATGAAGAATTATTTTTTAATACAAAAATTCCCGGTGTACATCCAAGGTCTGCTGTAGGTATCGATAAAAACGGCAACATCATTTTATGCGTAGTTGATGGCAGGCAAATGGAAAGTAGAGGAGTAGACCTGAATGAGTTGGCAATCATTATGTACGATATTGGCTGCGTTGATGCGCTTAATCTTGACGGTGGCGGATCCAGCGCTTTGGTGGCAAACGGCAAACTCTTGAATCGCCCAGCGGGATTAACCACAGAGAGGGAGGTTATGTCTGCCATCGGAGTCTTTTCTCGCTAATTGCCTATGAAATTTGTACGAAAATTGTATGATTGGATGCTGCATTGGGCAAATACACCCTTCGGCCCAGCAGCATTGTTCTTATTGGCCGTTGCAGAATCTTCATTTTTTCCAATTCCTCCAGATGCGTTGCTGATTGCCCTTGCGTTGGGTATGAGAGCAAAATCATTCAAATTTGCATTTTTATGTGCAGCAGGTTCAATTATTGGTGCGCTGATCGGGTATGGGATAGGATATTATTTGTGGTGGAGCGGAGAATCAGCATTTTCAGGAATAGCCGAATTCTTTTTTAAACATGTTCCCGGATTTTCCGAATCTGTTTTTTACAGAATTCAGTCAAAATTTGAAATATGGAACTTCTGGATCGTTTTTACCGCCGGATTTACTCCAATTCCATTTAAAGTATTCACAATTTCTGCAGGTGCATTTGATGTGAATTTATTGATGTTTCTAATTGCTTCAACGATAAGCCGATCTGCGCGATTCTTTTTAGTGGGGTTATTAATCTGGAAATATGGAGATCCGATCCGTGGTTTCATCGATAAATACTTCAATACACTTGCTGTTGTTTTTATTATTCTGCTTTTTTGCGGATTTATGTTCGTTAAATACCTCATATAAACATATCACCGGTAGGCTAATTATCTTAGATTTAGTATCAATTTCGGGGTGTAGCGCAGCCCGGTTAGCGCGCGTCGTTCGGGACGACGAGGTCGGAGGTTCAAATCCTCTCACCCCGACAAAAATAATTAGAGACGAGGTCGCCCCGATTTCATGGTTCACATTATTCTCGCATGACATACGATCATAAAACATTAGAAGCCAAATGGCAATCATTCTGGGATGAAAACAAAACATTCAAAACAAATGATTTGTCAGAAAAACCTAAATATTATGTGCTGGACATGTTTCCGTATCCATCCGGTTCTGGACTCCATGTAGGCCATCCGCTCGGTTATATCGCTACCGATATTGTAGCCCGATATAAACGAATGAAGGGATTCAATGTGCTGCATCCGATGGGATGGGATGCGTTTGGTCTGCCAGCGGAACAATACGCCATTCAAACCGGAACACATCCTGCGGAAACAACAGAGAAGAATATCAATAATTTTAAACGTCAGATTAAAATGCTTGGATTTTCATACGATTGGGATAGAGAAATCAATACGACGGATCCGGACTATTATAAATGGACACAGTGGATTTTTCTTCAGCTTTACAACAAAGGATTGGCTTACCAGGCGGAAGTTCCAGTGAATTGGTGTCCCGAACTGAAAACAGTTTTAGCGAATGAAGAAGTAATAGATGGGAAATCTGAACGCGGGGGACATCCCGTGCAGCGAGTTCCAATGAAACAGTGGATGCTGAAAATCACTGATTACGCAGAATCTCTTCTTGAAGGACTTGATAATCTTGATTGGCCAGAGCATGTAAAAGATCTTCAAAGGAACTGGATTGGACGGTCTGAAGGTGCGGATGTGAACTTTAAGGTGGATGGGAAAGAGGACGTTATCCGTGTATTCACAACTCGTCCGGATACTCTTTTTGGCGCGACCTACATGGTACTTTCACCGGAGCATCCACTTGCTGATCCGCTGACAATAGATGATCAAAAGAAAGCTGTGAATGATTATCAGGAAGCCGCAAGCCGAAAATCAGATTTGGAAAGGGGAGAGCTGAATAAAGACAAAACCGGCGTTTTTACGGGAAGTTTTGCAGTAAACCCTGTTAATAATCAAAAGATTCCCATATGGATCGCTGATTATGTTTTAATGTCTTATGGAACAGGCGCAATCATGGCAGTCCCGGGGCAGGATCAGAGAGATTGGGAATTCGCTACGGAATTTGATTTGCCAATTATCAGAACTGTACAGCCTCCCGAAGATTTTGACGGAGAAGCCTACTTGGGTGACGGTCTGGCGATAAACAGTGATTTTCTGAATGGAATGCATGTAGAAGAGTCCATAAAGGCCATGATTGAATCTCTTGAAAAAAACGGGACAGGGAGGAAGCAGGTCAATTACAAATTACGTGACTGGCTTTTTTCACGACAAAGATATTGGGGTGAGCCGTTTCCACTTATTCATAAAAACGGCGAAACAGAGGCTGTTCCTGAGAATGACCTTCCGGTGAAACTTCCGGAAGTGGAAAAATATGAACCTTCTGGAACAGGGGAATCACCCCTTGCCACCATTTCTGACTGGGTTGAGATAAAAGATGAGAACGGATCCGTTATTGGAATCCGCGAAACGCATACAATGCCGCAATGGGCGGGATCCTGCTGGTATTATTTACGCTACATCGATCCAGGCAATTCAGAGACCGGTTGGGATTCCGGGAAGGAAAAATATTGGATGCCGGTAGATTTGTATATTGGCGGACAGGAACATGCTGTACTTCATTTATTATATGCTCGGTTCTGGCACCATGTTTTATATGATTTGGGACATGTATCCACTAAAGAACCCTTTCAAAAATTATTCAATCAGGGAATGATTCTCGGCAGCGACGGATCAAAAATGAGCAAATCCCGCGGAAACGTAATTAATCCGGATGAAATAGTTGAAGAATTCGGTGCGGATTCCATGCGGCTTTATGAAATGTTTATGGGACCTCTTGATAAGGCAAAACCGTGGTCAACTACCGGACTACAGGGTTGCTCACGGTTCATAAATAAATTGTGGGGTAAACTTTTTGATGAAGACGGCTTAAATGAAAATATTAATGAAGATACACCAAATGATGAAACCGTTAAATTATTGCATCAAACCATTAAAAAAGTGACCGATGATATCGAAAATCTTGATTTTAATACGGCAATTTCCCAAATGATGATTTTTGTAAATCATTTAACAACCCTGGAAACTATTAACAAGTCCGTTATTGAAACATTCACAATGCTGCTGGCGCCGTTTATACCGCATGCAGCTGAAGAAATATGGGAACAATTTGGACACGAAAAAACAATAGCATATCAATCATGGCCAAATTTTGACGAAACCCTCGCAAAAGAAGATATGATCACTATAGCAGTTCAGGTGAACGGAAAACTTCGCGGAAGTATCGATTGTGCTGCAGACACCGTTGAAAAGGTAATCATTGCATCCGCAAAGGAAGAAAACAGAATTCAGGAATATTTAAAGGGGAAAACTATAATTAAAGAAATATATGTTAAGGGACGATTGGTAAACTTCGTCGTGAAATAATTATTTTATATTATATCTAATTATACATAACATATCTTATGTGCAATTATCACAAATCCAGCGAATCTAATAGTTTTATTAAATGTTCCTTTTCTCCTATCAGCATAACTGTATGAGATTTTTGCATAACAGTATCAGGTTTTGGGTTGATGCTCACATTCCCATCCTCATCTACAATTCCAACAACACTCACGTGAAATTCTTCACGTAATCCGGATTCTTTGATTGAAACACCGTCATATTTAGGAATATTTTTTATTTTCATTTCATCAATGGCTAAATCGATGATATTCTGCTGCGGAGTCCTAATGGAAACACTGTCTTCAAGAAACGGACTGATGAGCAGTTCAGACATTTTATGTCCGCCGGCAACGTACGGATTTACCACCTTGTTAGCGCCCGCACGCGTTAATTTTGCCGCTGTATCACTCATACTGTAACGCGACACAAGGAATGCATCAGTATTCAGCGTGCGTACCGACATGGTAACGAATAAATTGTCCTGATCGGTATTCAGCGTCACCACAACACCGCTGGCGGATTTAATTCCCGCTTCCAAAAGTGTTTCTTCGAGTGTTGCATCATCGTATATAAAATTGTATCCCTTTTCCTGCACTTTTTCGATTTTACTTTCATTATTTTCGATTACCACAAACGGAATCTCTTTATCGGATAATTCCGCCGCGATCACTGCTCCCATTCTGCCGTAACCGCAAACGATATAATGATTTTCCAGTTTTTCGATATGTTTCTTCATTTTTCTACTCCGGTAATGACCGAATTCCAATAATTCGGTTCCAAATTGTGAAATAACGTATGCAAATCCGCTTACGCCAAATATAATGAGGATCATCGCCCAAACCCTGCCGGATTCATCCAATGGATGCACTTCGCTGAATCCAACGGTAGAAAGCGTTATGAGCGTCATATAAAGGCTGTCAATGATGCTCCATTGATCTCCCCCGATAATAAAAAAGCCTATCGTTCCGATGGTTATCAGCAGCAGCATATAGGCGACAAACTTAAATGAACGTGAATTAAACAGATTCATTTATCCAATCCAGGTATGTTTGAGAACCGCCTTCAATCGGCAGGAAAATAATTTCAGGATTGTCATAAGAATGTATTTCAGAGATTCTTGCTTCCACTCTTTCTTTTTGCGGTTCGACTGTCTTTATAAATAGAAGCAATTCTGAATCTCTACACAATTCATTTTTCCATTTATACACGGACGTTGCAACCGGAATAATATTGACACAAGCCGCAAGTTTTTCTTTTACAAGAGTTTCCGCGATTAAATCCGCTTCTTTTTTTGAACCGGCTGTTGACATTATAAGCATGTATTTCATGAAAGTATGTGTACGCCCGACAGGATTCGAACCTGTGACCTCATGCTCCGGAGGCATGCGCTCTATCCAGCTGAGCTACGGGCGCATATAGTACGGTAATTTACTGAAATTGATTTATTTAGGTAAGGTGCTTTCCGCAGCTTCCACTGTATTTTCTACGAGCATTGCAATTGTCATAGGTCCAACCCCTCCCGGAACTGGAGTAATTGCGGACGCTTTACCGGCAACAGAGTTAAAATCTACATCACCCACGAGAGAATATCCTTTTTCGGAATCATCCTCTACTCTGTTGATTCCGACATCAATAACAACAGCACCTTCTGAAATATCTGCATCTGTTATAGAATTGGGGACGCCAGCGGCAGAAATCAAAATGTCTGCAGAATTTGTAATTCCCTTCTGATTTTTAGTCCGCGTATGGCAAATCGTAACTGTTGCATTTCCCGGATTTCTTTTCAAACTCAGCAGGATTGACATCGGCCTGCCGACTATATTGCTCCTTCCTACTACGGCAACCCTTTTCCCCTCTGTTTCAATATCGTAGTGTTCCAGTATTCTCAAAATTCCCTTTGGCGTGCACGGAATGAAGCGCGGTGTTCCCGATGTCAATAAACCCATATTTTCAGGATGAAAACCGTCAACGTCTTTTCTGGGATCAACTACAAGCAATACAGATTGATTATCAATCGAATTCGGAAGCGGAAGCTGGATCAGAATCCCATGGAATCGATCATCCGTATTCAACGTTTCTATCAGCTTCAGCAAATCCTCTTCTTCAGTATCGGCAGGAAGGGTGTGCGTTTCCGTAAATAATCCGAGTTTTCTGAAGCGGTTGGTCTTATTTCTTACATATACCTTGCTGGCGGGATTTTCACCAACTAAAACAGCGGCAAGCCCCGGCGTAATATTTTTGGACTGTAATGCTGAAATCCTTGGAATTAAGGATTGATAAACGGATTCGCTGACTGTTTTCCCGGAAAGCAGTTGAGCTTCAGGCATGGCAGAATCTGAAATGCTTTACGCTAATTCTTCGTCGATTTTCTCAACGAGCGATGAAATCTTAGACTCTACCGTATTGGCCAGATTGTCTTTATCACGATTTGCGGTAAACAGTTCGTCTGTAACATTCATCGCGGCAAGGATGGCGATGCGAGTCGGCGATTGCGGAGAACTTAATCCATCCTGAACTTCGTGCATCTTAGTATCAACATATTCTGCTATATTTTTGATATAAGAAGAATCTGCCGGCGCCTTGACTGTGTATTCCTGTCCGAAGATTGAAACGCGCACCAAATTATCGTGATCGTCTGGTGAGATATCTTGATTGCTCATGACCTTAATTTACCATCAAATTTCTTTGAAACAACGTCTATAATTCCTTTTATCAATGGATTTACGTCCGAATCTTCAAGTGTTTTTGAAGGATGCTGAAATACAAGCCTGAATGTGACAGATCTGGAATCATTTCCTATGGAATCACCAGAAAAAATATTCACCGGATTCACAGACCGCAAAAGATCACCGCCTTCCTTTCTGACGGCTTCAACAACACTGCCGGATGACACACGGTTCGGCAGGACAAAGTTCAAATCTCTGTCACTAACGGGAAAAGTGTTAATTGGACGATATTGAATTGTTTCTCCAATCATTTGAAGTATGGAGTCAAAGTTAAGCTCAAAGCCGAAAGCAGAACGTGTTTCCGAATCAATTGACCGAAGGTATTCTTTCCCGATTTTACCAACCAATCCAACGGATCTTCCGTTGATGATTACATCCTGACCATGATCAAATATTTTAGATTCAGCGGCGATAAATTGAATATCATTCAGGGAAAATCTTGCTGCTAATGATTGGAGGAGACCTTTAACTGAAAATAATGAAGATTCCATTCCATTGGTTGAATGCACATCCTCTTTGTTCCATTTCCCATGGACAACACCGGCGATCTTATGGTTTTCCTGAATTCCCTTAAGCCCTTTCCCCTTTTGCACGAAAACATTACCGGTTTCAAAAAGCCTAAGATCTCGATTCCCGTTTGCACAGTTAAAATCCACTTTTTTCATCAGTCCGGGAATTAATGATGTCCGCAAATGTGCCATTTGTTCGCTCAAGGGATTTTTCATAGCGACCGGTTTTCCTCCTCCCGCTTTTGCGACTGTTTCAGACTGAAGCGAATTTGAATAGCACTGTCTAAATCCCATCCCGGCCAATGCCTGTGAAATTTCGTTAACAGTCTGATGCGGATCAGGATTATCAGTCGAATGAATACCGGAAAAATGTGTGCTCACCGGAACATTGTCAAAACCGTGCATTCGAATAATTTCTTCTATTACATCAATTTCCCGCTCAATGTCTGGACGGAAACTCGGAATTTCACAAGACCAGGAAGATTTATTTTTCACTGCTTTGATTCCGAGAGCTTTCAGAGTTTTGCTGACAAATGTGTCGGATATTTTCTGACCTGAAATGAGGTCGAGTTCAGAACGGGAAAGGGTCACTTTATTCGGTTTGAATTTTTTAGGATAGGCATCTATGTATCCTTTCACAGCTTCTCCGCCGGCAATTTCGATTAGCAATTCAGCTACCCGATTATAGGCCGCAGGGCACGCATTGATATCCGCTCCGCGCTCAAATCTGCGCGATGCTTCCGACCTTAATCCTAATGCCTTAGCGCCTTTTCGAATGGTGACTGGATCAAAATATGCGCTTTCAATGAGAACCGAAGTGGTACTTTCTGTCACCATCGAATCCTTCCCGCCCATGATTCCGGCAAGAGCTAATGGATTTTTTCCATCGGTAATAAGCAAATGATCAGTGCTGCATTTATACGTTTCTCCGTCCAGGCCGACCAGCTTTTCGCCTTTTTTGGCTTTTCTAACATCGATCTGCTTCGCTGAAATTTTGTCAAGATCAAATATGTGCGTCGGGTGACCGAGCTCAAGCAGCACAACATTAGAAATATCAACAACATTATTGATGCTTCGCAGTCCCGATGCTTTTAGTTTTGTTACAATCCAATCCGGCGTAGGGCCAACGGTAATTCCATGAACAATTCCTGCAATATATCTTGGGCAGCCCGATTTATCCGTTAATTTTACCGGAACGTGATTTTTCGTAAGGGCAGCAGCCTTATGTTTCTCCTGAATAGAAACATTCAGTTTTCTACCGGTTTTTGCCGAAATGTCCCGCGCCACGCCGATTACCGCCAAAGCATCTCCTCGATTAGGCGTAAGGTCCAAATCAATGGATTGAAATTCTTTCATCAGCCAATCTGTAACCGAAGAACCGGCTTGCAAACCATCAGGCAATTCCATGATACCGTCATGATAATCCGACAGTCCGAGCTCTTTTTCGGAACAAATCATACCGGTGCTTTCCATTCCTCTGATTTTGACTTTTTTGATTTTGAATCCGCCAGGAAGCAACGATCCTATCGGCGCAAATGGAACCGTCTGCCCTTCGGCAACATTTGGCGCTCCGCAAACAACTTCCACGGATTTAAAACCGTCGGAAACTGTAGCCAGGGATAATTTATCCGCATTTGGATGTTTCCTGACGGATACCACTTTCCCGACAATCACACCATTAATATCATCAAAATTGGACGCTACTTCCGCTTCAAGGCCGAGCATTGTCAGCATTTCAGCCAATGCTTCGGGTGATTCTTTGAGATCTACAAACTCGTTTAACCAATTATAGGAAACGCGCATCAGAACTGCTCCAAAAAGCGCGTATCGCCTTGGTAAAAAAGCCGGATGTCATCAATGCCGTATTTCAACATAGCAATCCGTTCCACACCCATTCCAAACGCATATCCGCGCCAGATCTTCGGATCGTATCCCACATTTTTAAACACTTCTGGATCAACCATTCCGCAGCCTAATATCTCCAGCCATTCACCTTTTGATTCACTCCAAATATCCACTTCGGCACTTGGTTCTGTGAACGGGAAAAAGCTCGGTCGGAATCTCATTTTTACATTGGAGCCGAAACAGCGCTTCACAAACAATTCAAGCGTTCCCTTCAGATCAGGGAAAGAAACGTGTTTATCTACGAACAATCCCTCAACCTGATGAAACAGGCAATAGCTTTTAAAACTGATTGCTTCATTGCGGTATACGCGTCCGGGGACAATATATCGTAAAGGTGGATCCTGATTTTCCATCAAATGGATCTGCACGTTTGATGTGTGCGTTCTGAGAACCGTGTTATCATCAATAAAAAATGTGTCCTGCATATCTCTTGCCGGATGATGCTTTGGAATATTCAATGCTTGAAAATTGTGAAAATCATCATCAACCTCAGGGCCGTATGCTACGGAAAATCCGAGAGAAATAAATATTTCCTTCATTTCCTGCAGTGTTTGATGAAGGGGGTGCAGAGAACCGGCGGGAAGATGAATTCCCGGCAGCGAATAATCTACATCCCCGGCTTCAATACTATCTTCGCCGCTCTTACTACCTACCGTTTTTTCATCAAATGCGGAAGTCAAATCATTTCTGAGGGCATTCAGTAATTGTCCGAGCTTGGGGCGCTCAGAAGCATTCGCATCCTTAAGCTGCTGAAATAAGGATGCAATTTCCCCTTTACGGCCAAAATAGCGGACGCGGAATGATTCTTGTGCTTTTGGATCGGCCGGTAGGTTCTCGATATCTGCCAGAAAAGATTTTCTGACGGATTCAATGGACCGCTTCAGATCCATTTAGTTCTGAATCGTTTTTACCAGCTCAGCGAATGCGTCAGGTTCTCTGACGGCCATATCAGCGAGGACTTTTCTGTCCAGCTCGATACCTTTGGATTTAAGACCTGCGATAAAAGCGGAATACGAAATTCCGTTTAATCGGGCAGCTGCATTGATTCGTGTGATCCACAGGCGTCGGAACTGGCGCTTACGCTGGCGGCGGTCGCGGTAGGCATAGGTGCCTGCTTTGACCACGGCGTCTTTGGCCGCTTTGAACGTGCGGCTCCGGGCACCATAGTAGCCCTTGGCCTGCTTTACGATTTTTCTGTGCCGGCGATGACGCGGTACAGATGAGTTTGCTCTTGGCATTGGTTATCTCCTGATTAACTGTCTATCATACGCTTGACGCGTTTTTCCGTCGATTTGGAAACAAGTCCTGATTTACGCATTTTTCGTTTTGCGCTATTCGACCGACGAATCAGCATATGACTATGGTTTGCTTTGTTTCTTTTTAATTTGCCGGTGCCGGTTTTTTTAAACCGTTTTGTCGCACCGCTTCTAGTTTTTTGTTTAGGCATAATTTTCCCCTATCTCCCGGTCAGCACAACATTCATGCGCCGGCCTTCTAAATCTGTCTGTTTTTCTATTTCGGATATATCATCCAGCATTTCAACAATCCGCTCGAGGACCTCCATTCCAAGGTCAACGCGGGATAATTCCCTTCCGCGGAACATAATTGTGACCTTTAATTTATTACCTTCCAGTAAAAACTTCCTTCCTTGATTTACTTTTGTCATTAGGTCATGTTCGCCGATACTTGGCCTCACTCTTATCTCTTTTACTTTGATAACATGCTGTTTCTTTTTGCTTTGATGCGCCTTTTTCTTTTGCTCATACTTTATTTTGCCAAAGTTTAAAAGTTTGCATACCGGAGGATTCGAGTTTCCTCCGACTTCTACCAAATCGAGGTTTACATCTTCCGCCCTTACGATGGCATCTTCAATGGGCACAATCCCAAGCTGCTCACCCGTTTCACTAATCAATCGAACCTCTTTCGCCCGAATATCCTCGTTTATGCGTATTTCCTTCTGTTTAGCGATACTATGCGCTCCTTTCGGTGATTTCCTTTTGTAAATCTTTGATAAGTGTTTTCAATGCGACAGATCCTTTGTCTCCCGCAATTCTTCTCCTCAAAGATACTGTTTCCGATTGGGCTTCTTTTTCACCCACGACCAGCATCACATTAATTTTCTGTAGTTCAGCATTCCGAATCTTTGATCCGATTTTATCTGCTTTTTCATCTAGAATAGCCCGGAATCCGTTTTGCTTTAAGGCAGCAAATACTTTTTCTGCATATGCATTCGCTTTTTCAGATACTGGCAAAACAGCAATTTGCGTCGGTGCCAGCCATAACGGAAAATCGCCTTTGTAATGCTCGATTAAAAATCCGATAAATCTTTCATGCGTACTCAGCGGAGCACGATGTATGCACAGCGGAACCTGATCTTTTCCTTTAGAATCCTTGTACGTGAGCCCGAACCGCCCTGGAATCGCAAAATCCACCTGGTTAGTTGCCAATGTGAATTCTTTTCCGATGGCGCTCCAAACCTGAACATCAATTTTGGGACCGTAAAATGCCGCTTCTCCGGGAACTTCTTTAAAGTGAATTCCACCGTCAGTCAGTGCTTCACGCACAAGTTCTTCGGTCTTTTGCCAAAGTTTCGGTTCGTTTACGTATTTCTTCCCCAACCCTTTTTCATCATGCAGGCTGAGGCGCATTTCGTATTTTTCGATTCCGAAGATTTCAAAATATTTCAGATAGAGATTGCATACCGCAAGAAATTCATCCTTGAACTGATCTTCCGTACAGTAAATATGTGCATCATTCATCTGCATGCTCCGGACGCGCAACAATCCGAATAGCTGTCCGGATTTTTCATATCGGTAACAGGTTCCGTATTCGGAAAAACGAATCGGAAGATCTTTATAGCTCCGCGGTTCCGATGCATACACCTTATGATGATGCGGGCAATTCATCGGCTTAACGTAATAATCAATTCCATCCACATTCATTGCGGGATACATGCTGTCTTTGTAATGATCTAGGTGCCCGGATTTTTCGTAAAGATTTCCTTTGGTTAGATGCGGCGTCCGAATCCGATCGTAACCGGCTTCTGTTTCCATTTCATTTGCTAGGTTTTCAATCGCATCGATCAAAACCGTGCCGTTTGGCAGCCATAGCGGAAGTCCCGGGCCAATCTCATCATCAAATGTGAACAGCTTTAATTCTTTGCCGATTTTCCGGTGATCCCTCTCTTTTGCCTCTTCTATAAATTCCAGATATGCATGCAGTTCCTTTTTTGTGCTGAATGCTGTGCCATATATCCGCTGCAGCATTTTATTAGACTCATCTCCGCGCCAGTACGCTCCGGATGTATTTAACAGCTTAAAATGTTTAATGATACCCGTTGTCGGTGCGTGCGGTCCGCGGCAGAGATCAATGAAATCTCCCTGCGTATAAATGGATGTCACTTCCTCATCTCCGATCTCGCCTAAAATTTCCAGTTTGTACGGTTCATCCATATCCGAAAACATCTTTTTCGCTTTTTTCTTACCGATCACTTCCCGGATTACTTCGTGATTTTCCTTTGCTATTTCGCGCATTTTTTCTTCGATTTTCGGAAGCTCTTCTTCTGAGAAAGGTGCATCAAAATCAATATCGTAATAAAACCGGTTTTCGATTGCCGGGCCGATGGTCAGTTTTGCATCCGGATAAAACACTTTTACCGCCTGTGCCAGCAAGTGCGCAGCACTATGCAAAAGCACTTGGTGGCCAATTTCACTGTCGCCTGTATGTACAGTAAAATCAGCATCCTTTTCTATCGGAATGGATAAATCAGCCAGTTCCCCATTCACTTCAGCAACAATTGCCGCTTTCGCAAGTCCCGGGCCAATGGATTCGCAAACCTGCATCCCTGTCGTACCGGATGGAAAAGTCTTCGTGGAATTATCTGGCAATGTGATAGTAATGTCACTCATGGAAGTACAATGCGGTTAGGGAAATGATTACAAAACAGCGTCAAAATAAATGAACGTTCTTCTGAGCGTTCATTAAGAACAATAATAGCATATATGTTGTGATAGAATATCCATCTTCATTTTTTGTGTGGGCGATACTGGACTTGAACCAGTGACCTCTTGCATGTCAAGCAAGCACTCTAACCAGCTGAGCTAATCGCCCCATTCGATTTGTTTCGTCCGAAATGGGATTTATTGTCGAAAAAAGCGTTAGAATTTAAAGTAAGCAAATGTTTCTGCTAAAAGGTTTTCATTCGCGGATTAGTCTAATTTTCAACGGTAAATGTTCCATTATATGCTACTTGATCGGATAAAATTCCCACTGCCTTCTGAACAACCAAGTCGTATTTCAGAGATTCTTTAATTCTGGAAGAAGTCCCGTTGAACAGGGATGCAAATTCCAGCAAGAGGCCCCTTCCCAGTTCAACAATTTCATTAGCGAACAAGGCATTTTCAGATTCGATTATCACTTCCTCCGCTTTTGAAAAGGCAACGTGCAGTTTTTTATTATCGTTGGTGTACTCTTCCAGCTTTTCCCACGCTTCCCGAAACTGGTTTTCTCCCGGCAATGCGACATCTATTTCCTCTGCTGCCAAAAAGGATTTGAAATCAGTGAGGAGATTCTCATCATTTTTCAGATGATCAAATGATCGGTAGAGATGTTTATGCTTTTGCGCATAAGTAAAGAAAAGTCCTTTCCGCCAGCATTCCAGAGTCAGCGGAGGTAAATCTTCTTCTTCCACAGTAAAGTCCGGATGTATTCCGCCGCCGCCTTTTACTGTCCTCCCACCTTTTGTGTAAAAGATGCTGTCTTCTTCGGCAGACTGCAGGATAATTTCCTCATCAATGTAATCCGGTTTTTGTACCAATCTTCCGCTCGGGATATAATATTTTGCCGTCGTTATTTTGAGAGATTTGGTCGGATCAAGCGAATAGACCGACTGCACCAGTCCTTTGCCGAAAGACCGCTGACCAATAACAATTCCCCTGTCAAGATCCTGAAACGCACCGGCAACAATCTCGCTTGCGGAAGCACTTCCCTGATTAATTAAAACAGCAATCTTCACATTCCTGGAAACAGAAATCGGCCGGCGGGAATGATACGTTTTAGTGGATTCTTTTGTCCTGCCTTTGGTCGTGAGCAGAAGTTCGCCTTTTGGAACGAACAGATCCATAATATCGATTGCGGCTGCTAAAAGACCGCCGGGATTATCTCTCAGATCTAAGATGATTTCGGCAGCATTTTCCTTTTCGAGTGATCGAAGCGCTTCCTTCATTTCCTTCGCCGCATTCTTCGAAAAACGTGTCAGGCGAATGTAGCCGGTAGATTCATTAATCATGCCAGCATAGGTCACATCATTCACATGAATATCCGCACGGGTGAGATTGAATTCGATTTGGCCGTCGGTTCCGTACCGTTCAATCGTTAGTTTTACCACCGTTCCCTTTATTCCGCGAATCAGCTTGGCAGCTTCATCCAGTGATAATTCATCGGCATTTTGTTCGTCAATTTTCCGAATGACATCTCCACTGATTATTCCTGATCGCTGTGCCGGTGTATCATCCATTGGCGCAATGACTGTTAATTCTTTATTTCTTCTGCTCAGCTGTATGCCGACTCCGCCGTACTGTCCTTTGGACAAAAGCTCTATTCCGTCCCGTTCGTTTTCTTCGAGATAAACGGTGTACGGATCAAGCTCGGACATAAGATTACGCAGAGTGGTGCTCGTGTAAACGTCTGTGTCTAGTTGATCGACGTAGTTGGTAATCAGATATTTATACGCTTCATTGATCAGCCGCTGTGACTTAGCGATTTTTCGATATAAATCGGAACTCGTAAATGCCACTGAACAAACCGTGATGAAAGCAACAGTTCCGGCAATTATTTTGAATGTTTTACTGAATTGCTTCATTATCGCTAACCTACAATATTTCTCCTGTTTATTTCCTCAATAATTTTTTGATGTATTTCTGCCTCGGATCCGTATCCGTCTATAACAATAATTCTGTTTGGTTCCTTTTCCGCGAGCGACAAATACGTATCCCTAACACGGTACTGCAGATCCAATCCTCCTTCTTCAATCCTGTCCGACTCAAAATCTTTTCTTCGTGACGCTTCTTCCGGAAGAATGTCCACAAAAAAGGTGATATTCGGCAGCAGGCGGTCTGTTGCAAATTGATTCAATTCATGCAGCCACGCAATTTCAATTCCACGGCCTCCGCCCTGATAGGCAACCGTTGAGTCGATGTAACGATCGGCAATAACCGTTTTACCGTCTTCCAGATTTGGAATAATAATTTCATCCGTGAGCTGCGCTCTGCTTGCCGTCATCAAAAGTGCTTCTGTTCTGTGTGTTAATTCTCTTCGGTCGGTATTGAGAAGCACCTGCCTTATTTCTTCTGAAATTCTAGTTCCGCCCGGTTCACGAACAAGTATCGCATTTGTGCCGTTAGAATTTAGGTATTCCAAAAGCAGTTTTGCCTGAGTGCTCTTTCCGCATCCGTCAATCCCTTCAAAGGTGATGAATGATCCCTTACGCGAAATAGACATTTTTATCGTCCTTTCCGACCATAAGCGTAAACTCGCCTTTCGGCTTATTCCGGGTAAAATGCGATTTCAATTCTGTTACGGTGCCGCGAATGACCTCTTCGTGCAGTTTAGTCATCTCCCTTGCTGCCGCTGCCGGACGCTCGCCAATGACTTCTTCGATATCATTTAAGGTCCGTACCAATCTGTGCGGACTTTCAAAAAAGATCAGAGTTCCCTGAAAATCCCTCAAGTTTTTCAGCCGAGCTTTTCTTCCTTTCTTCGATGGAAGAAATCCCTCGAATAAAAATCGGTCGGTTGGTAATCCGGATACCACAAGTCCTGCAATAGCTGCGGACGGCCCGGGAACCGTTTCAATGGAATGACCTTGGTTTATTGCAGCACGGATCAATTTATAAGCAGGATCGCTGATGCCCGGCGTTCCCGCATCCGTTACCAGCGCAACGGAATTTCCTTCTGCAAGCGTGCTCATTATCCTTGGAATTCGGGTGAATTTATTGTGCTCGTAATAACTGACAGTTGGAACGGAAATGGAATAATGGTTCAATAATTTTCGTGTGTGCCGGGTGTCTTCGGCCGCCACAATGGATACGGATTTTAAAATATCAACAGCTCTGTAAGTGATGTCTCCGAGATTTCCAATCGGTGTGGCTACGATGTATAAAATTCCGCCTGGTTCGGATGATATCACAAATGTTCCAATGCAGCGGAAATCATTTCAATTCCGCTGTCAATTTCATCCGAAGTGACATTTAAATGAGGACGAAAACGAATTGTCCTTTCTCCGGATCCAAGTACTATGGCCCCTTCTTCCTGAATGAGTCCTGCCAGTTTATCTCGATCTTCCGCTGAATTACAGTCAAATGCGCAGAATAATCCTCTGCCTCTTGCGTACGAAATTTTTTCTGCATATTTCGACTCCAGAGTATTAAGACTCTGAAACAAATGCTTACCCATTTCTTCAGCATTGTTTACGAGTTTTTCATTTTCAATGATTTCGAGATATAATTTGAATCGCACCATGTCAGTTAAATTTCCACCCCACGTAGAATTAAGTCTGCTGGATTCTTTGAACACGTGTGCATCAACCTCGTCTAACCTATTTCCTGCAAACGTTCCGCATACCTGCGTTTTTTTCCCGAAACTTATAAGATCGGGACGCGCTTCTTCACCAAAATGCTGATGGCACCACATCTCGCCCGTTATCGCAATTCCCGTTTGTACTTCATCGTAAATGAGCAAAAAGTCATTTTCATCAGCCAGCGTTCTCAGGGCTTTTAAAAACTGAGGACGATAATGGTTGTCACCGCCTTCTCCCTGAATCGGTTCAATGATAATGCAGGCAACTTCATCGGCGGATTCAGCCAAAACTGCTTTTATTTCGTCAATCGCTTTCGCTTCACGATTTTCGATATCATCATCATTCGCTGAATGAATGTATGGATTCGAAATCCGGGGCCAGTCAAATTTAGGAAAATGCTCTGTTTTTCTTTTATCGTGGGAATCGGTCAGGCTGAGTGTATATCCCGTTCTTCCGTGAAAACACTGTTCAAAATGAATTACCTTCGATCCTTCCACGGATTTCCCGTTTTTCCTGTTAAGTTTTGATTTCCAGTCGAAAGCAGTCTTCAGCGCATTTTCCACCCCAAGCGCACCGCCTTCAATGTAGAATGCATACGGAAGATAATCCGGCTGAGCGACGCGGCCCATCGTGGATACGAAATCCGCCATCTGTGTTGAATAGATATCCGAATTTGTCGGTTTATTGAGTGCGGCGACAGCGAGATCTTCTTTGTGTTCGAGTAAATATGGGTGATTGTATCCGACAGACATAGATGCAAACATCGAAAAAAGATCAAGATATTCCTTTCCGTCTCTTGCATCCACAATCCAAGATCCATAACTCTTTTCAAGATCAACTACAGGGTCCATTCCGTCTGCAAGCATGTGTTTTCCGATTGCTTCGTGTACCTGTGCTGGTGCCGTCATTTTTCGTCTACTCCTTTACGTCAAATGTGATTCCCTGGGCCAGCGGTAAATCGCTGCTCCAGTTGATGGTGTTTGTTTGTCTTCTCATGTACTGTTTCCATGAATCGGATCCCGATTCACGGCCGCCTCCTGTTTCCTTTTCGCCGCCGAATGCGCCGCCTATTTCCGCGCCGGATGTGCCGATATTGATATTCGCGATGCCGCAGTCAGATCCGCGGGCTGAAAGGAATGACTCCATGTTCTGCATCCGCGTTGTAAACAGCGATGACGAAAGTCCCTGAGGAACACTGTTGTGAATTTCGATTGCTTCATCCATGGTTTTGTATGGAATAATGTATAAAATAGGCGCGAATGTTTCGTGATGAACTATATCCCAGTCACCTTCCGCTTTCACGATGGTCGGTTCTACAAAATGGCCATCCCCTTCTATTTCCTTACCGCCGTACACAATTTCTCCGCCGAGTTCTTTAATTCTGCCAAGCGCTGCATTATAATCTGAAACTGCGGACGCATTCACTAGTGGGCCCATCAGTGTGGACTCTTTCGTTGGATCGCCGATTTTTACCTGTTGATATACATGCGTTAATCTTTGTATCAATGTGTCATATTGCGACTCATGAATAATCACACGGCGCGTGGAAGTGCACCTCTGTCCGGCGGTTCCAACAGCACCGAAGACTACTGCCGGAATGACCATATCCATGTCGGCAGTTTCATCAACGATTATTGCGTTATTTCCGCCCAACTCAAGAATGGTATTGCCGAAGCGCTTCGCTACCGATTCGCTGACATGCCTTCCCATGTTTGTTGAGCCTGTAAATGATACGAGAGGAATTCGCGGATCGTGCAGAAGTTTTTCACCGACAACAGAACCTTTTCCTATCACAAGATTGAAAATGCCTTTGTATCCGTTTTTTTCGAGTACTTTATTACAAATATGTTGAACAGCGACCGCACACAGAGGCGTGGAAGATGACGGTTTCCAAATGACCGTATCGCCGGCGATTGCCGCAATGAAGGCGTTCCACGCCCAGACCGCTACCGGAAAATTGAATGCAGTAATGACAGCTACCGGTCCCATAGGATGCCACTGTTCATACATGCGGTGATCCGGCCGTTCCGAATGCATCGTTTTGCCGTAAAGCATCCGTGACTGCCCAACCGCAAAATCCGCAATATCAATCATCTCCTGAACTTCACCGTCGCCTTCCTGTTTTATCTTTCCCATTTCCACGGAAACAAGTGTGCCGAGAGCATTCTTGTTTTCACGAAGTGCGTCTCCCATTTCCCGGACGAGCTGTCCGCGGACGGGAGCAGGAACTGTTCTCCATTCCTTAAAAGCTTTCACGGAATCTGCTATGACGGTTTCCACATCTTTTTCAGTCGCCTGCATTACGGATGCAAGCAGTTCGCCCGTTGCAGGATTACACGATTCAAGTAAATCCGATTTACCGGAATCTGCCCATGTTCCCTGTCCGTAGCAAGTCCCGGGATTTACATCATTGATTTCAAGTGATTTCAATAAATCCATAATTAATTATTTTGTATACATATTGAGCGCGAAAATTATGATTGAATCAGAAAATATACAGGAAGAAAACTGATTTAATTCACCTCAGTGCAGGCCCAAGAATGCATCTCAATATCTTGAAATTCAGGCAGCGATGATTTGCAAGAATCTACAGCAAGGTCGCACCGCGGATGAAACCGGCAGCCAGATGGATATTCCGCGGGTAAAGGAACCGATCCGGGGATTGCATTGAATCTGTTTTCCTTTTTTTCAAGGGATGATACACTGATTAATGCCTTCGTGTAAGGATGTTTCGGATTTTCGAAAATATTCTTAGCTGTCCCCGATTCAATAATTTTCCCTGCATACATTACCAATATTTTGTCCGCAAATTCTCGGAGTAGAACCAAATCATGCGTGATAAATAAAATTGCCAGATTCTTTTCTTTATTCAGCGATTTCAGCAAATCTAAAATCTGTTTTTGAATGGTTACATCAAGTGCTGTGGTCGGCTCATCTGCAATTAATAGATCGGGGTTCTGTGCGAGCGCCATCGCGATGAGAGCGCGCTGCTGCATACCGCCGGAAAATTCGTGCGGATATTGATTTATTCTGGAATTAGGATCATCTATTCCAACCTGTTCCAGTAATTCCAGAATGCTTGCCTTTTTATCAGGTATTTCTTGAGCCACCGCTTCTTCAATTTGCTTCCCAATTTTTATGACCGGGTTAAGGCTCGTTTGAGGATCCTGAAAAATAATGGCAGGATTCTTTGGCAAAACCGATGCTTCCATATGCACATTTGCCTGCTTCGAGGCTAATTCCGCCAATGCCAAAGCAAGCTGAGACTTTCCGCAGCCAGATTCACCCACTAACCCAATTATTTCACCCTTATCCTGAGATAAGGAAACGTTATCTACAACAGGCGTTTGCTGTCCATTTATATTGTATGAAACAGATAGAGAATCAACAGAAAGAAAAGAAGAAATCGCGGCCATTAAGCCGATTGAGTAGTATTGCTACCCTTATCTCTAAAAGCTCCGTATCCTAAAATAATCAGCATGAATACCAGAATCCAAATCGGCGCATGATGATAATCACTGCCGCTGAACTTGATCAGATCAACAAACCGGCCAATTAAGAGAGAAATACGACCCATAACCGCAAAACCAAAAGATGCTCCAAAACTGATCATTAGGAAATAAATCCCAATTCGGGATGCTTTTCCCAAGACACCTTTATGTTCTTTGGAAAAATAAAAGTAGATCAATCCCGTTATGGTCCCTACAAGGATCACAATACCGTTGAACGTGGATGGAGAAGTCAAACTAAAGAACGGTAAATTGGGGTCAGCCAGGTTTGCAGCTGTTCCCTTTATCTGGCCGATTACATTTGAGTTCAAATAGCCGTAAGCCCTGAGGCCCGCTGCCATTCCCACCGTATAAGCAATACCCCAGCGGGCAAACCAGTTAACCTTGGGGATCAAACTCAAGAGCATCATGACTCCCAATATTAGTGGTATGATATAAATAGGGTCCAGCCCATGACCTTTATCAATACCACCTTCAGGAAAAACGGCCGAAGACAGAAAGCCAAGACCATTATAGATCGAGTACCAGAATGAATCGCTGTATTCCGATGACGGCCAAAGCCGGCCAAACAGGTTGGGTTGAATCTGTGTCCAAAAGAAAATAGATATCCAGTATCCTGCTGAAATACCTACAAATAAATGTTCAGCGATCTTATAAAATGGATTATCCTTATACAGGTATGAGAAAATACCCAGCGTAAGAAATGCTGCAACCCATGCACCTAAAATGACTGTAGTTTCCATTTCTTACTCCTTAATACTTCTTGGATCTTTGACGTTCGACGAAGAAAGCCAAATTACCTAAAATGATGAATAACACAATGACCAGGTGAGCTATGGATTGTGCATCCATTCCGCTGGTAGCAAATCCCTTTTGTCCAATGAGAGCTTCATATTCTGCTGCTCCCGGCATTCCTGCCAATACACCCTTCATCTGTCCTGATTGCACATAAGGCATGACCTCATTCACCTGGATGGACGTTACTCCGGAACTCATAGGAACTCCTGTGGGATCTGCTGCATACTGAACCCACTCAATGGTTCCCGGGAAACCGGCGGATGATGAAAATAGAAAATCAAAATCGCTGAATTTATTCACATCTTTCATGAGTGGTATTTCATCCACCTTTGTTTGATGAACATCCACTGTATATAATTTCCGGATATTGCTGACGATCCCCTTTACAACTGCTTCATTTCCCGGCCTGAAGCCCAGAAAAACATAATCCTCACCATATATCTTGTTGAATTCACCAACAGCGACCTCTTCCAATGCTTCCTGAGCCATAAACTGACCATCAGGCCACAAGCAAGTCACAAATACTTTGTGATCATTTTTGAATAAATGACGCAAGATACTTATGGTCATGGGATGATTTTCCGGTTTGGTACTAGGACTATATTCCACAGAAACCAACACTTTCGAATTTGCCGGAAGATCCTCAATCGCATCAAATACAACTTTCGTCGTATCTGTTGCTCGGATGGGCATACCAATGGGGTTAAGGATAGGAATAAATACAACCACAGCAATGGCAAGGAAGATCCATCTTCGATCGATCTGTCCTAATTTCAATATAAAATCTTGTAAACCTTTCATGATCACTCTCCTATGTACGATTTTTCAATTCCAAGGATGTACCGGATGGATGTCGCAAAGATTCCAAGTCCGATACCGATCATGATGGCTCTTGCGCCGGCAACATTTGGATAGTAATAGATCCACTCCTGCAATACGGGAAGATAGAATATTCCCGGTTCATTCACAGGCCAACCCATCATCATTCCGGCAATGGTAACTGCAGCCAACCCAACAGCAACTGTTCCGAATGTGATCATCTTATCCTTCTTCCATGTATTCACACCAATTCCGGCAATGAGCACCAACAGATACATGACAAACCATGAAGAGATCACACTCCCCAATGGAACACGGCCGATCATAATGATGATTCCCGCTACTAATAAAAGTGTAGCTTCAAAGTTTCGTATCCTGAATGCTCTAAATGATGCCGAGGCCACAAAGAATGCCAGCAGAGAGAACATGGTCGCTGACATGGGAGCAAACATATAATCGAACATCCATTTGAACATTGAACCTTCTGTGGTCACGTGAGCGCCCCATAGTGCCACGGAATCATCCACACCTTTGATAATGAATCCCGCCGTAATAGCGAAAATGAATCCACCAATTGCCACTAAGCTATATTGCCATCCTATTCGCTGTTTGGCCACCTTCTGCATCTGCAGCTTTATGAGGTTTAATCCACCAAGGATAATGGCAAAACTGGCCAGAATATCATACCACTGTGTTGCATCATCATTCACAAATGCTTCAATGTTTGGCTCTTCAATGAACCAGCCAAAAAGCGTTAATGTACCAACCACAGCAACAATGAGAATGGGTATTTGTCGTTTCCAGATCATTCCACTCCTCCTACTGCACCGTTAAAAGTTTAATAATATCAAATCCTATCCCCCATGTTTCATAAAGGATCCGTAGAATAACTGAAACAACGATAAGAGTTAACACAGCCGCTTTGATCATATCTTGACCTTTCACTCCGCCAATTAGTTCTGGTTTTTTGGAAAGATATGCACTGGCGGCGAAAAATTCTTCACCGATCAATGTATAATCACAGGCTGTCACAAAGAATGGGATCTGTGCTTGGGATGCTGTTCCGGCGATCTGGATGGCACCGATGGAATTACCAGTCTCTGCCAGGATCAGGGATTCAGCATAGAATTTTCCCATATACAAACAGGCTGCAGGTTTCTCCCTGACCATGATGCCGTTGACACCTGCTGCATAGGCAAACTGGTCATCGGTCAAATAGTGTACCATATCTTCGTTGAACATATCAGGGCGGCCTTCCACCATGTAGGATTCGCGGCATGCCTCTCTGGCAGCTTTCATAACAATAGAACGGGACACCGGCACATTAAGGGACGTTTCATACCTGGCGGTCATCTTGGCAACGTGTCCTAATACAATAACACCTGCCACCGTTTCCACCTGGTCCATATCCATAATACCGGGAACGTACAATACGGGTTTTCCCATCTCTGTTGAACGACCCACTGCTTCTTCTACAGCTTTCAGCCCGGGAATGGGACGTAAATAAAAATCTTCGCCTCGTTCAGCCATTCGTATGAAATACAACAGTGTTGCACTCATAGCCACAATGGCGATAAACATGACGATCCGATCGTGGTTGAAAAAAGGATGGCCTGCAAACCAATATATCAGGAATGCCAAGGTTATTCCACCCAAGACCAACCAGAATTGTTTATCTTTCAATGGTATCTCCTCTTATTTCAGAGTCTTCTTTGTCCAGACGCTCTATTTCAGATATGAGAAATTCAATATTGTCTGGTTTTTCAAAAATCTCTGCGGCCCTGTAATAGCCGTCCGCTTGAATAAATGCATTGATGATAGGACCGAAAAAAACCATGGCATGACTGCCCAAAAGTGCCAAGGGTTTGCCCATCTCTAAAAAGAAAACGGCCGGAGTAATAAAACCTGACCTTTGTATACGCTTTGCGATCCGAGTGATGAATTGAATATCTTGTTCAGATAAGGATTGAGGAATGTTTGTTTTGACAGCTGTTTCCAAGTTAATCAGTCTCTACCATTTCTAAATTTGACCGTGGAATCTCGACATTTTTTCCATCAATCTCAATAATTGCTATACGAACCATTGTTTCAGATTCCATCTGGCGGAGTTCTGGAGTCAATTCCACCACTTTACCAATACGACCAAAATGGGGTGCCCTGATAACACGAACCAAGCTTCCTTCTCGAATTCCTTCAGATGCATCCACATCTTTTGAATCACCTTTTAATTCTTCTTTGGCTAATGAAATAACGATCTCTGGACGGATCACCCCGGCACGGATCTGGGTGGCGCCATTTATCGAAGCGAATTTGCCGCTATGTTCTTTCAGCAGATCAAAAGTTCTTTGCCCCATGCGAATTTTACCATAGCCTTCGGTAATGATCAAAGAAGTGGCTAGTTCTTCCGAACCGGTTATTGCCACACCCAGCGTATATCCCAAAATATCTTCAAGGTCAAAATAATTGAAACCGCCTACAACTACACCAGCTACCTGCATTTGAATGGCTTTCTTATAGGCTTTCAAACTGATAAAGGAACCGCCGACTAAGATTTTCCCAGTATGTTCGCTGGTGATCATCTCTTCAGTGATTTCTCCTTCGCGATTTTGAGTTGCCACAACAATATTTCCCCGGCTTTCTCCTCCGATTCCAAAAATACCCTGGATGAATACACCATCAGATTCTATGATCACGCCCTCCTCTGGCAGCACATCCTTAATTGTACCACGCATGT
The DNA here is from genome assembly GCA_030746535.1 of Fidelibacterota bacterium. Taxonomy (GTDB): domain Bacteria; phylum Fidelibacterota; class Marinisomatia; order Marinisomatales; family TCS55; genus JAAZYX01. Next base: position 13,022 of record JASLML010000001.1, on the reverse strand, counting down.
ATGCATCAATTTCTACAGGAATGGGAGGTTCACGCAATACAACTTGCCCAGTTGTATCTGAAATGACCTCAAGTGTGCCATCAACGGGTGATTCCACATTGGATTTAAATAAACCAAAAAGACCTTTCGTTTCAGCGATCTGCTGGCCTTTAGTCACCGTATCACCTTCATTAACGTCCATAACCTCATTGATGTCCTGAGCATCAATATTGAGTATGTTGGCAACATTTACCATTTGTACGTTTCCAGGGAGATCTGTTTTTGCAACTATATCATCCGGATTCACAGATGTTCCCTTTTCAACGACCACTTCACCTTTCAAAGGCAAACGGCGCTCCTTATCAATCTTCGTTTCGTGCAGCACCTTTAAACCGGGTGTATATGCGTGTGCCATCTTATACCTTTAATTTTGGATATTCATTTAGAGCTTTGGACCATTTTGAAAGATCAGAAATTCGCTGTTCAGAATCCGTAGATATATTCAATGGTCTGCCGCGACCATCAAATATTATGCCAACGACACCGCCGTAGATCGTGGATTCGATGATTTCATTTTTTCCTGCACCAATGTCCATTCCCTTCCCCGGAGTCAATTTTGCCTTTATTGGCTCATAAGGAGCTTCAATCATAACGAGATCTCCGAACTGTATTGTATGAGATTCTGTATTCCCATCCGGCATGGTTAATTGAGCCGTTAAAACTGTAGAATTTTGTTTTGCATCACCAGATGGAGCAATACAGGTTCCGAGGCGAATTAAGCAGTCTTTTTCAAAAACTTCCAACGCAGCTGTTCGGGCATCTTCTGCCAACTCTTCTTTCTCAATGTTTGCCATGACACCAAGCTGAGGCATCATGAAAATAGAATCTACAGCCAGTTGCGTAATTCCTTCCGGTAAAAAACTATCGATTAACATTCTAGCAGACTGTTCACGGCGGGGTGCATGAGACAATACGCCACCAGAACCAACAAGAAGATCCAGTTCCATCATATCCACCAACGATTCTCCGGATTCAGATTGTTCAAATGCATCAGATATCGTCCGCTCTTTTTGTACACCTTTCAGATTCACTGCAAATTCCTTATGCTGAATAAATGAAAGGCGGAGTGCTTCCCGGGCAATTGCCTGCTCGATGACCAGTTCTTCCAAACTCTGTGGAACTGTTGTGGGGCGAATCATTTTGTTGCCGATTCTATTGGTCAATTCTTTATCATCAATATCAAAAGGTACCCAGCGCAGCACATTCTCCAAACCCGCTTCCGCAAAAACATTGCAAATCGAATAGCTCATTCCCAGATTCGCGCTTACTGTTCGGTTAAACTGATTTTGAAATACTGAAAAAATATCTGTGGTTGCTCCACCGATATCTACACCAACCACGGAAATATTCTCTTTTTCAGCAACCATTTCAATTAAGGCACCGACTGCGCCGGGAGTGGGCATAATCGGCGCATCTGTCCAAGACATCAATTTCTTATATCCTGGAGCCTGTTGCATTACGTGCTCCATGAATAGATCATGTATCTTATCACGGGATGGTTTAAGATTCTCCTGCTCAAGGACCGGGCGTATATTTTCTGTTATATCCAAATCTGCGATGTTACCCAGGGTATCCTGAATCTTATCCGTTGCCTTATTATTTCCTGCATATATGATGGGAAGTTTATAATTCTGTCCCAGACGTGGTTTTGGATTTGCTGCAGCCAATATTTCTGCAAGTTCTACAACATGTTTTGTTGTACCACCATCAATACCACCTGATAATAAGATCATATCAGGACGCAATTGACGAATTCGAGTTATCTTTTCATGCGGCTTTCTGCCATCATTCGAAGCCAATACATCCATTACAATGGATCCGGCTCCCAATGCTGCCCGTTCTGCACTTTCACCGGTCATGGATTTTACTACACCCGCCACCATCATCTGCAGTCCGCCTCCGGCTGAGCTCGTTGAAATATAAATGTCCACGCCTGTATCGCCGTTCAACGGAGTAATGATTGTATTGCCATCCAACAGTTTCCTTCCAGCCAGTTCCTCCACTTCCATAACAGCGTTCAAAACACCTTTGGTAACATCCTCAAATGGTGCTTCGACGGTTGTTGGCGCTTCTCCGCGAACCTTCAGGCGAAATTCACCGTCAACTTTTTCTATCAGAATTGCTTTGGTCGTTGTGCTTCCGCAGTCAGTGGCAAGTATGCTTCGTAATTCCATCTTTCTTATCTAATCAAAAAATAAACATAGGAAAGCGGTGCGGCAAATATCATTGAATCAAACCTGTCCAGCACTCCGCCGTGCCCCATCAGGAAAGATCCACTGTCTTTCACACCTGCCTGACGCTTCATCCAGGATTCCATAAAATCACCAATCTGGCCGAGGAAACCCGCAATCAGCGATAATACTGCAACATCCGTCCAGGATAATGCAAGTCCGCCGATATTCCCCGATTTGAAAATGGTGTATACGCAGAAAGAAGCAGCCAATCCTCCCAGCGATCCTTGTACAGATTTTTTCGGGCTTGCCCAAGGAACGATTTTTGTTTTTCCCCACAGCATACCGGCACCCATTGCGGCAGAATCACAGAACCAGACTGCAAGAATAACAGCCGATGTTAACAATGTTCCGTTCGCAGTATCCGCCTCGCGCATAGGAATCAGAGATCCAAGCGATACAGAAATATAAAGGATACCGAAAAGTGTCATTGTGACATTTTCGAGAAAATGATCCCGTTTGCGGAAAAGCTCAGAAAACATCGTCAAAAATGTAAAAACAAGGATCGAGCCAATTAATTCAGGCGAAGATATTTCCAGATTAAAATTATAAAAAATGAGAACCAAAATTCCGCCCCCCATTCCGAGAATCTTGGAAGGAAAATATCCTTTTCCTGCATAAAGATTGTAAAAATCATTCATCGCAAGAAGAACTGCGATCCCGATAAACAAGGCAAAATACACGCCTCCTGCCCAAATGAGCGCAAGGATCGCCGGAATACCGATGAAATTAATTAAGGTTCTGCCTTTGCCTTTTTCTGCCATGATTCTGGTAAAAATGAGTCCGGAAGATAATTCGGTCAGATGTTTCTAAACAACGGCGATTCCAATTATACAAGCACCTCTACAGCACTTTGAAGAACTTCAACATTAACCGGTGTACTTCCGATAATTTCTCCATCTATATTTAATTTATCCTGAGCTTGGGGTATAATGGAGAATTTCTTCACTTGATGGTATTCCACGATCGGATCATCGATGTGTTCGCCAGAAAATACTTTTGGAAACATTTTTAATAGCTTTATCCGGCTCGATTTATGAGCTACTATTACATCAATCAATCCATCATTCAGTTGGGCATGTGGAGCCATTTTCATTCCGCGGCCTGTGTGAATCGTATTGCAGCCGATAACAAATCCAAAATCCCCTTCCTTAATATTTCCTTCTAACTCCAATGTTGCTAGCCTTTGTCGGAACCTCATAATCTCGATCAATGATGCAATATTATACCGTTGTCCTCCCAGCCATCTTAGTTTTTCAGCAATTTCATTGATATCTGTAGGCATACCCCAACCAACAATATTAAATGCATAAATAATCTCGCCGCTGGCATCGACCTTCGCTACATCGATCGTCCTTCGTTTATCTGTTAGAATTCGCTGTACTGCCTGTTTCGGATCAAGACAGTCAACATCATGCATAAATGAATTTCCTGTTCCTCCGGTTATCAGTCCGATGGGAATTTTTCTTCCGTCAGCACGGTTCATCAGTCCGTTGATGATTTCATGCATAGTGCCGTCTCCTCCGACAGCACAAAGTCCGTCGTATCCCTCAAAATCGAGCGTCTTTGCCAATTCCCTTCCGTGGCCAGCGTATTCCGTTTCAATCACATTGAGCTCGGCATTTGCTGCATTAAACAACGGACGGACATTCTGAAGAATTCCCGTACCTTTCTTTATGCCGCCTTTCGGATTTACTAGTACATAATACTTCATACCATCAGCTCTTATGCTTCATGTATTTATTGTCACCAAACTCAATAACCTCGATTTTCACTTTGGTAGTTCCCTTCGCAATAAACCCAAGTTTTAGAGCAGCTCCGTAAGAACAGTCCAGGATGCGTCCTTTTACATATGGACCACGGTCATTGATTCTCAGGATGAGTGATTTATTATTGTCCAGATTTGTTACGCGTACGATGGTGTTCAGCGGCAGCGTCTTATGGGCAGCGGTAAGTCCATACATATCGTAAATCTCACCGTTTGCTGTCAGCTTGCCGTGGAAATCCTCTGCATAGTACGAACTGATTCCGGTCATCAATTTTTGATGCTTTACTGCTTTTGTGCTCAAACTCTTGGAATTTTTCGATTTCGGCCGTGGCCCCGATCCTCTGTATCGAGGTGAATTGGAGCAAGACAATAGCATCAAAAAAAGCATCAGATAAATCGGAAATTGTTTAACTCTCATAGGTTTCAACCATTCCGATCATCTCGGCAACAGTAGCTATGTTCTGTTCAGCTAAGTATCTTTTCAAATCATCCAAGATAGAGATTCCTGTTGCAGGATCTCTGTAATTTGCGGTACCTACCTGAATCGCCGATGCGCCAGCCAGTATATACTCAACAGCATCTTTTCCCGAGGTGATTCCTCCAATACCAATTACCGGAACATCTACCGCTAAAGATACCTTATGTACGCATGCCAGGCCGACCGGTTTGATGGCAGGGCCTGATAATCCACCGTACGTTGTATAGATTTCTGATTTTTTGGTGTGCGGATTGATACTCATCCCATAAACGGTATTAATGGCTGAAAGTGCATCCGCCCCGCCTGCTTCAGCAGCCTTTGCGATACTTCTGATATCGGTAACATTCGGGCTCAATTTCATAATGACCAATTTTCCTGTGCGTTTCCTGATTTTTGATGTCAAAGATTCTGTGAGCTCCGCGTTCACCCCAAATTCGATACCTCCATGTTTTACATTAGGACATGAAATGTTTACTTCATATCCAATAATATTTGAATTTACCGATTCTGTAATTTCAACTATTTCGCAATATTCGTCTTCACTTGATCCGGCGATATTCATAATCACAGGGCAACCTATATCGGCATATTTTGGTGCCATATCGGAAACGTATTTATCAACGCCAATATTGGAAAGGCCTATCGAATTGATCATTCCGGAAGGTGTTTCTACTATTCTCGGTGGAGGATTTCCCTCTCTTGGCTGGCGTGTGATTGATTTGGTCACAATTGCACCAAACGCCGATATATCGACCAAATCTGGATTTTCAAGACCGTAGCCAAATGTTCCTGATGCAGCAAATACAGGATTCTGAAAAGTATGCTTGCCGATTGTAACTGTTATATCAGCCAAAAGAAATATCCTTCGCTTCATAGATCGGCCCGTCTGCGCAGACAAGGGAATAGCGCTCATGATAGCTGTTTTTTTTATCTTGTCCGTTTGGTTTTGCAATCACACATCCCTGGCATAGTTCGATGCCGCAGGCCATATAACTTTCCACTGACAATTCAGCCGGTATGCCTTTCGCTATTGAAAAATCACGTACCGCTTCCAGCATAGGTTCCGGACCGCAGGCAAATAATCGAGGATTAGGCAGTGATGCAATAACATCTTCCAAGGTGGGCATAACTGTTCCTGCTGCACCGAGCGACCCGTCATCTGTTGTCAACCACAATCCATTATCGGGATCATGATCCATGAAGTGTTCCGCACCTCTTCTTGCACCAATAATAACAGCTACCGCAATGCCATTATCTGCGCATGTATTTTTCAAATTCAGGATCGGGGCAAGGCCCACTCCACCGCCAACCAATACAGGATCGTAGCCAGAATCATCCCATCCGGAAAATGTATTTCCGATCGGTCCAAGCATATTAAGGTTGTCGCCTTTCTGCAGTTTGCTGAATTCAGATGTTACGTCCCCAAAAATTTTATAGATTATGGTTAAGCTGCTTTTCTTTACAGCTGCGATGCTCATTGGACGCCTGAGAGGGTGCTGCCAGCCATCAATCGGAAGAATGCTGACAAATTGACCTGGCCCTCTATATTCTGAACATATTTTAGGAGAATCAGCAACCAGCTCCCATATGCCCGAAGCGATCTCTGTATTGGATTTAACAACAGTATTTTCAATCACTTTCATCTACAATTACCGTATCCTGTTTCATTGAAGCAACAAGCTGTATCATGGTTTCGTAACGCTGCCTTACCTGTAGAAAAGATTCACTTTGCGGGTATCTGCTTTCCATCCATTGGTAATATTTGAGAGCGCTGTCAGGGATCACAGCAGAAAGGTCATAATAATAGGCCAGGGCGTAGACTGCTTTCAGCCCTATTTCCTCCGTGGAATCCACAGCTGCAATTTCACGGTAGGTATCAATTGCCGTTTTTTCGTCAAGGATTTTGATAGATTCTGCCTTCAATAATTTAAGGTAATTTGGATCAGCCTGTTGTTCGATGTTGTATGTTTTTCTGATGTTTTGGGCATATTCTGATTTTGGATATTTGGCCAGCAATGATTCCTTGTAAAAGGTGGATTCTTCTTCTAATTCGGCATCATTCAATAGATACACTAAGGTATAAGTCGCTTTGGGTGTCCATTCGAGCACATTCAGAGAATCAGCGATCTCAAAAAAATAAGAAAGCGCAGAATCTGGGTTATCAAAATGGAAGGCCCATAATTCTCCTGCGCTGTACAATGATGCAGCATAGGCATCATTATCTTTTGATACTTCTTCAGTTATGCTTGTCGTATCTATATCCATGGAATCCGTATTGGTAACAGTTTCCCTAAATGAAGAAATTTTTTCCAATGTAGCAAGAAATGTATTGATCTCCTTTTCCCGAACCTGTGCTCTTTTCTTAAATGGAGTTTTACCATATTCTTTTGTTACTTGTTTAAACGATTTTAAGGCAGCTTCAAAATCATGGGTATGCATCACTGCATATTCTCCCAATAGAAAATAGGCTTCCGCTGAAGATTCTGTTCGTGCATAATCGGCAGTTAATCCCTCCAGCCTTGAAATAGCACTTTCTGCATCGTCATTTGCCAAATCAAGCTTTGCCAGTTCCAGTTCAAGTTTGGCCCAAATGGCGGTGAAAGATTCATCAGATAACAGTTTCTTAATTAGGCTTGATACTTCATCCCAATCTTCCTGCATTCGGTAAATTTTGACCAGATTGAGGTTCGCATCCACCACACGCTTGGATGTTAGACTATTGCGGATCACATTCCTGCATGCTTCAATGGCCAGTTCATAATCTTCCGCGGCAATAGCAAGATCAGTCAAACGAAAGTATATTTCCGCCCGTTCGTTACGGTCATTCATCAATTCCGCTCCCTGCACCAGATACTGCATTGCCTGGTCATCCTGATTAGTTTCCAAATATATATCGGCCATCGAAAAATACATTCTTGCCTTTAATTCAAGATCATCGACAATTTGCAGTTGTGCAGTCAGTTCATTTAATGCCGGCTGAAACTTTCCCTGTTTCCATTTGCAAAGGCTCAACCAGTAGTCTGCCTCAGAACTTTCTTGGGGATACTCTTCCTTTAACTGTAAGAAGATCTGTCGGGACAGGTTATACTCCCTAATATGGAAGCGGCTTTTTGCCATTAGAATCATTGCCGGCCGGCGAAAGCGGGAATCTGGATATTTTTCAAGAACAATAGTTGATTTTTTGATTGCACTCATATAGGCATCTATTCCGTTTGAAGGCAGCGCCTGACCATATTTCTCCAAGCGTATTTTTTCCGCAGCCTTGTAATACTGTTGCGCATTGTAAAAGGTATTGAAATAGGCACAGCCGAAAATAGATAAAATGCAAAGCAAAGGCCCGAATGCCTTCATGATTGAAATTTTTGGGCCATTCATCGGATCGAAAATTCATATTTTCTGACGGGAATTCCAATAAATTAACTCGTTGAATCCTGATAGCGTACTCTATAATTTTTCAGCGAATCTTATGGGATTATTGGTTTCGTTCATGATGTCTTTCTTCGCCGACACGCCGGCAGAAGAACAGCCACTTTATTTTCAGCCTGCCGTTTCAGAAGAAAAAGCAGAAGAATCTCCTACGGGATATATACGAATCAAATCCGATACGCTGGGGACTCCTGCTTTTATTGACGGTGTCTTTATTGGGCACACGCCTGTCAATCATCCGGTTCCAGTCCTGCCGGGAAAACACGAAGTCAGCCTTTTCCCTTCCCGCGGATTGGATGATTTTACCAAAAACCGATTGGTTGATTCCTACAAAAAAGTGTTTGTCGCTGAAGGCGATACGGTAAATGTTATGCTGTATTTTGATTTTCAAACTACACGGATTGAAGCCATTCGTCAGGAACAGGCATTAACAGAAATGGTGGCGTACTGTGTTATTGGAATTATATCCTATCTTTTATGGACATCCGCAGGAAGCTGACTGCAATCAACCGCTTGCACCCTACTGCATTTTGATGCGTAAATTCTGATATGGATGATATCAGAACATTTGACGATCCGCTCAAATTCAAACCGGATTATGAATGGCCCGAAGAAGGATCGGAACTAAACTGCCCCAAATGCGATACAGCGATGCAGCTCAATGAAGATAGGCCTGATTACTACGGTAAACCATGGTGGTGCCCATCCTGCCAGTGGCAGTTTTCCGAAGAAGAACTTTCCTAGGATTCAAAATATTCAGGATGATTTGACATGATATCATCCACGATCCAATGTACAACAACAGCATCATCCAGCAAACCAATATCCGGAATCGAATCCGGAATTTCGTCTTCCTCCTCAAGAAAATATGTCAAAGAAAAAGCGATCTTTTTAGCAAGTTTCTCGGAAATGCTCTCGATATTTTCGAGAACAAAAATGAGTTTTGTTACATCGCGAATCAGCGATTCTTCGATGGAATTTATATCTGGACGCCGCAGTAGATTTTCAAGTTTATCAGGTAGATTGCGAATCAAATGCGGAATGATCCTTAAATCAATTTTATCGATCTGTTCGAGGTACCTAACTTTGTCTTCATCCGTAAGGTGGAAGTTTGATGTTTGATTCATACCGCCCTAATTTAGAATAAACTAAGACGAAAACCATGACTCTAGAAGAACAGGTAAAAGAAAATTTATCCGCAGTAATGTCGCTCGATCATTTCGGATATCAGGATGACACAGCCGGGCACGAACACCATCCCGGCCGGAACGGCGGAGCGCATGTAACTGCTATCATCGTATCAAAAGATTTTGAAGGTGAAAAACTGCTCAACCGCCATAAAATGGTGTACGGCGCGCTAGGCAGTTTAATGGGAAATGACATCCACGCCTTCAGCATGAAAACATTTACGCCCGATGAATGGGCAAATCAAAAATCATAAAGGAAACACTATGACACCATCAGAAGGAAATCAACCGCCGGAAAGCATGACACCACTGGAACTTATTACACATTTGATCACCTGTTTGGAATTAGCGGACGGACGGATGGATTTTGAAGAGCGTGAAGCGTGGGCCGACGCTTTGAGCGATCTATTTCCGGACCATAATCCGCAGCGCGCAGTAGAGATTCTTCAATCAGCTTCTCAGAAAATTCTGGATATGAATTCCATGGAAAGAATGCAGTATGCATCCGCGGTTTGCATTGCACTTAAATCCCATTATACGGATGAAGATCTTGCTTCCCAGGTTTATCCAAAAATTGTGGAGATTGCGGAAGCGGACGGCATGGTTCTTTCCTCCGAGTCGGATATGCTGAATGCCATCAGATCATCCTTTGGAATGGAAGCGGAAAACGGTAAAGAAAATGAGTAGCGATATTCGTTCAATGGATGAAGTGCGAAACGGCTTTTCCATGCCGCTGTTCCAGCATCCGCGCGATGAAGTAAAACTTTCGGAAGAATACACAGCAGGAAGTTATCTTGAGGAACGGCTGAACGAAATTGGCCTCAAATTCTAAATCGGCTTACCTTAATCTTCCCTGTCAGGCTTTTTTCTGAGCTCTTTTTTCTCTGACTTCCTTTTCTTTTCCTGAATCCGCTTTTCCTTTGATGCTGGCGAAGGTTTTGTCGCAATCCGTTTTTTTGGCTTTTTATTCAGCTCTTCCAGTTTTTCCCGCAGACGTCTCAGTGCAATGGTTTTATTCCTATGTTGGCTGCGCTCATCCTGGCAGGTTACCACGATTCCGGTTGGAATATGTGTAATACGGACCGCACTGTCAGTTTTATTTACGTGCTGCCCTCCCTTACCGGAAGCGCGATAGGTATCTATACGGCAATCTTTGAGGAGTTCCGAGTCTGTTGCAGGAATGATCATTTCGGGAAGATGATATTACTTTAGTAGCATATATCCCAATAAAAAACTCCGCCCGCTTATAATGATTAGCGGGCGGAGTTTATTTATTCTAATACTTGATGAAACTGTTTATTTACGAAGGTTTACCCAATTATTGCTTATCGATAAATCTTCGTGTTTACCATTGCTCCAATATGCACGGTATTTTTTCATAAATGCTTTTCGTTCTTCCTCATCTGGCCAAGCAGCTTCTACAAGTTCGCTAACATCCTCGTTGAGCGCATCTTCAATAGTTGCGTATTCGTTAACAATAACGATAGGCCATCCATGGGGACCTCCTGCAGAACCAGACCAATAGTGCTGCAGCATCATATGGCTTAGAACTTTGTCATCTTTATCAATTACATTATCAAACCAAGACTGTAGCATTTCATCTCGTTCATCTCCTGAACCATCTTCTATCTTTGATAGCGGAGCAAGATAATAGCGGGTCATGGTTACAACAGTATTATCTTTGTATTTGCGTGAAGGCCGCTTAAGCATTTTCATATTGAGTTCATAAAGGCCTACATCTGTGTGTTTGCCGATCCAATATTTGTTGAATTTGGACATATGCTCTTTGCGGTCATCATCTTTGCGCCAGGCTTTCTTCCTGGTTTCTCCTCTGGTCCGGATTGTTTCATCTGCATCAGACACCGAAGCCCATTCATTGACAACAAGTACTTCATTGGTTCTTCCTGACCAAAAATGTCCCAGAGTCATTGAGCTTAACAGTTTTGTTTCCAGAGCATTCAGCTTTTTTGCATCCTCTTCTAAAACCTCTTTTCGTTCCTCAGCAGAACCGTCCTCTACTTCACTAATCGGTTCTAAATAGTACTTGGAAAGAGTTACGACATGATTTTCAGGATCATACTGAGCCTGAACGATGCCGCTAAGAGCAATGCTGATTAGATATATAGTGAATCTCATTTGCATCTTTATCCTCTCTTTTTTCGGAATTAATCTCCCTTTTTAAATTACTTCAAAGCAAAACTATTTCGAATTGAAGCAATAATTATATAAAAGTATTTCAAATTAAAATAGGATCAAACTACAGAATTAATGGAAATACCCCGCCAAAAGGCGGGGTATTTCCATCTGATGTATTATTCTATTTCTGAGGTACTTAAATCCGGACGAAACAAAATAACTTCTGATTCAACTTTTTCTACTGCTTCGCTGCGTGAACCTAAAATATTTGAACCTTCACCTTCTCCAAATGTTTTTTCAAGCATATCAAAAAGACTCATCTTCTTAGGATTGAGATCGGACCAGCCATCCATGGGAATCAGAAATGCATACACACGACCTTTTCCTCCAACTGCTTTGGCATATGCCGCAGACTGATGATCGCTGTTGTTGTCTTTTCGCGCCTGAATAATCTTTAGGACTGCATCGCGATGTTTTGACCATTGACCCGCTTTGTATTGAACAAACCACACTGTAAACATCTTTGGCGTGGTTTGTGGCGGGTTGTAAGAATAATCAGGAAGGAAGCGCCAATATTCGTTTCCCCCTAAGGATTCCACATGAGGCGCCACAGCTCTTTGCCAATGCTCTGGATCTCCGGGAAGATCCTGATATGCATCAAAATCAGCCCAGCCTTGATGCCGGGTTGATCTAAGATATTGCCCAGTGCGCTTGCCTGCAACAACTTGCCATGTATTTATGGTATGATCAAACGACTGGTGAAACCTATCAGTATGATCCTTTAGGCCTTTTTCTAATTTCGCTACATGCCCCTGTTTTGCCTTTAAATACGACGTTCTGACGATTTGTGGATTATCCTGGCCAACAAGAAATCCAAACATTGCTAACGATGCAATAAATGCCTTCATCATTTTGTTATCTCCTTTGTTGAATATGCTAATGTAGCCTTAAGTATTTTTGATACGCAAGGCGCATTTTAAACAAACTAATGACAGTATTGTCAATGACAAATCTAAAAGCTCGCTATTTGGAGGGTTTTTAGATCAGTCATTAATCAGGAATACCGCTTCCGCTGTGAAGTGGAGTGTAGCTGCCGGATTTTACCTTCCAGCTTCCTCTCTCATTGACCAGAACCATGCAGACTCTCGTTCGGTAATCATTCTTGGAAATGCCTCCAATAGTATATGAGCCTACAAGATAATAATACGCTACAGCATATTTACCGGGCTCAAGCACATCTACCTCAATATAGCGAGGAGTAAAGTTGAACTCGTTATCCGGCGACTGGTTGGCTGTGACTGCGCTTACTGTTGCTTCCATGCGGTACCAGAAGGATCCGTTAGAATCGCCGTTCATAGTTCCTCCGGAATGCAGCGAAGACACATATGCGTCCCAGTTTTTCTCATTCTGATTTTTCCAGTGATTTTTGATCATATCCTCAATATCGGACACATCACCGGCAGAGAGTACAGCAGACGCAATTGTAAGCGTCAATATGATATTTCTCATCCTAGTTTTCCTTTTCTTTGTTATTTAACTACTAAATCTTGAGCAATCATTTAATATTCGATTGCCTGCCCCTGAATGCCAATCGACCAATGCGCCTGAACATGCCTCCAGCCCGACTTTGTTTTTTTCAATACACCAGTTACACGTGTATCCTTCATCTGCATGGGTTTCCCATCCATTGTAAAGGACATATCAATCTTATGAATATAACTTGCCATATCAGCGTTATTGCTAATGGTGATCGTTTC
>JASLML010000019.1 GCA_030746535.1 Fidelibacterota bacterium | reverse complement strand
AAAATCACCTACGGTAGGGTTTATCTGGCACAGGGCTATTTTCATCAATGTTGTATATTAAAATCTCTGAAGCGGTGTTCAAACGGAAGCCAGACAACATCCACTTCATCCACCTGTGAGCCGCGTGGCCCCGTTTCCACCTCTTTGATAAGCGATTCAATATTATTCTTTTTACCTTCTGCTTCAATAAGCACCGTTCCGTCATCCAGATTCTTAGCGTAACCAGAAAGCCTCAGATCTTGAGCCCACTGGACTGTAAACCAGCGGAAACCCACTTGCTGGACTTTTCCTTTTACAATCAATTTTGCACCTGCATTATCCGGTTTCGGTATGTCCAAATCCATTAAAGGTTTTCGTTGATTTTTTGAATCACATCAGACGGTGAATCCGCATGATTCACTTTGGGAATGTCCCATGTGTGGAACCCGATCACGGGCTTTTCCAATTGAATCGCATAGGCGATTTCCGAAAGAGTGCCGTATTGCCCAGAGACAGCCACTGCGATATCGCAATTGTAGGCGAGCATCAGGTTTCGGTAAATGCCGAGCCCGGTTGTGATCGGAAGTGAAATGAATTCATTTGCTTCATCCAGCGATCCATCCTTCAGGATTCCAACGCAGGTTCCGCCTCCTTCTTTTACGCCTTTTGCAACGGCCTCCATCACTCCGGGGCCTCCTCCGCAAAAAACCAGAAATCCTTCTTCAGCCATTTTTTGTCCGAGCTCAACCGTATGGGAAAAAACTTCATCGGTGATATCGCGTCCTCCGAAAACTGAAATTCGGGCTCTGTGATTTGTCACGGCTCGAGCCTTGCGAGTGTGCGGGGAAAGGGAATGGTTTCGCGAATGTGCGGAATGCCGGTAATCCATGCTACCGTCCGCTCCAGCCCAAGACCAAATCCGGAATGCGGCACTGATCCGTACCGCCGCAAATCGAGATACCACTTGAATTCCTCTTCCGGCAATTCATGTTCTTTGATTCGGCTTTTTAAAATTTCGAGGTCGTCTTCACGCTGTCCGCCGCCGATAATTTCACCATAACCTTCCGGTGCAATCATATCCACACCGAGTGCAAGATCATCATTATCTGCATCGCGCTTCAAATAAAATGCTTTTGCTTCCTTGGGCCAGCGGTGGATCATCACCGGACTTTCAAACTGCTCCGAAATTATTGTTTCATCCGCACCTCCAAAATCGGTGCCGTAATCAAAATCTATTCCGTTCTTTTCCAGTATGTTCACTGCTTCATCGTATGTGATGCGCGGAAACGGAAGTGAAACTGCTTCGAGTTTGCTGATATCCCGATCCAGCGTTTCGAGCTGATCTTTGCAGCGCTCCAGGCAACGATTCAGAATGAAGGACACGAGCTGTTCTGCCCATTCCATATTTTCATCCAGATCGCAGTAAGCCATTTCCGGCTCGATCATCCAAAATTCTGTAAGATGACGGCGCGTCTTGGATTTTTCAGCTCGAAACGTCGGACCAAAACAGTAGATCTTTCCGAATGCCATGGCGGCGGCTTCACCATAAAGCTGTCCGCTTTGTGTGAGATAAGCCGTGCGGTCAAAATATTCCACGTTAAATAAGTTAGAAGTGCCTTCGCAGGCGTTTGCAGTAAAGATCGGTGTATCGATCAGTGTAAAACCGTTTTCCTCAAAAAAGTCCCGGCACGCTTTAATCACCTGATTTCGGATTCCCAAAATGGCGTGCTGTTTCTTCGAACGAAGCCAAAGGTGGCGATGATCCATCAAAAAGCTTGTTCCATGCTCTTTTGGCGAAATGGGATATTCTTCTGCAACCTGATGCACTATTATATCTTTTACGGTCAATTCATATCCGCCGACAGACCGATCATCTTTTCGGACAGTTCCCGTTACCGAAACAGACGATTCCTGTGTCAGCGTGGGCTCAATCTCAAATACGTCTTCCGGCACTTCTGCCTTTACCACGACGCACTGTGTCATTCCTGTTCCGTCCCGCAGCATCAAAAACCAAATCTTTCCGCTCGAGCGCTTAGAATAAACCCAGCCGTGAAACGTGACGTCTTTCCCTTCAAATTCTGCAATGTCTGCTATGTAGTTGTGTTCCATAAGTCCTTTACCATGATGTCATTATTTCGTTTAAAATATCTTCCGCGATCTTTGTTACCGCAACTTCCGTTGCGAATTCCCGCGCGTCTCCGAATTCATCATCATCTTCATCATCCGTGAGTCCGTCTCCGTCATTGTCGATTCCGTCCGTACTGATATCGCCGCTCAATCCGTAGGCGCCGAAACTGGAAAAATTCTTTTCGAACAATGCCTTGTCATTTTCCACATCGAACCATTCGATTTTCATACTAACCGTAAACCGATATTCCGTGACTGCCTCCTCCTTTGTATAGGTGTACGGCGCATCCTTAATGTCAATGATCGTTCCGCGAAGGATGGAATCTGCATCAGTTTCATCACGTACGCGAAGAATGTTTTCTTCCGTAAACTTTTCTACGAGATTATCCGTCACTGCCTCCGCCATGCCGAATTCGGCAGTCTGATTGTCCACAAGCGGAATGGCAATGCTGCTAATATGCGGAGGTATGGATCCTGCCATAGAATAGAACATGCATCCGCTCAAGGCGGCAGCAAAAACTGAGGAAATCAGTAATCTATTCATCCTTCTTTTTCCGGCGTTTAATCTTGGGCTCCAGCCCGTATTCTTCAATCTTGCGGTACAGCGTTCTTTCACTCATTCCAAGAGAGCGCGCAGTTGCTCTTCGGCTATTATTGAAATATTTCAGTGTCCGTTCAAGCGCTTCTTTTTCAAGATCTTTCAAATTCATATCACCGATGGATGCACCGCGGATATATTCATCAAAATTTTGATCCATTTCCACCTTTCCGCCTTCCGGATGGATCTCTGATGTATATGCCGGGATTTCACTTTCGGATGCAGGCATTCGGTTTCCACCGGTTAGCATGGATTTTACCCATTCCACATCCTGCCTCAAAAGTAGCAGCTGCCGGAGAATTAATTCGCGTTCCGCCTGCTCCGGCGACTGGTTCATGACCATCGGAAGGTTTGGCGTGGAAGATGTCCGAATCCGTCCGAGCTGCGCTTCCACCATTTCGGATGTGATGCGTTCTCCCTTTTCCAGAACCAAAATACTTTCTACAAAATTCTTCAGTTCGCGCACATTTCCTGGCCAGTCGTGGTGCTTCATCATTCGGATGGCTTCGGGTACAAATCCGCGGTAGGGAATATCATTGCTTCGCGTGAATTCCAGAGCAAACCGTTCAACCAGAAGATTCAAATCTTCCAGCCGGTTCCTGAGCGTCGGCACCTCAACTGTTACGGTTTTCAGCCTGAAGAAAAGATCCTGCCGAAATTTTCCGTTTTCAACCAATTTTGCGAGGTCCTTATTAGTGGCGGCAATTACACGGACATCCGTCTTCAAAGTTTTGGAATCACCTACCCGCATGAATTCGCCGTTTTCCAATACACGCAATAGTTTCACCTGAGTTTCATAGGGCATTTCACCAATCTCGTCCAGAAAGATCGTGCCTTTGTTCGCCGCCTCGAAGTAACCCTTTCTGTCGCCGCCTGCGCCTGTGTAAGCACCCTTTTTATGACCGAACAGTTCGCTTTCAATAATACCTTCCGGGATGGCGCCGCAGTTTACGGTGATCAACTCCTGCTGAGACCGTTTACTGAATTTGTGGATAGCCTTTGCCACCACTTCTTTTCCTGTTCCGGATTCGCCTGTAATAAGCACGGAAATATCCACCGGCGAAACTTGCGCAATCATTTCAAGTACTTGCTGAAGAGCATCGCTTCTGCCAATGATACCGGAAGTTTTCTGGAGTCTTTCGATGTCTATCAAAACGTCGCCTCCGCTGGTTTGTAAATTTCCCACATGCTTGAGATCAATGATTCTAGGTCCGAATGTTTCGTTGACCATCCGAGCAATTCTTTTGCTTTTTGGGAGCTTGCCACCAGCTTCGGAGGATCGCCCGGACGCCGACCGGTGATATTAGCTAAAATTGGCATTCCCGTTACAGTTCGGGCGGTATCCAAAACTTCCTGAACGGAATATCCCTTTTCAGAACCAAGATTTATGGTGAAAGAAGAAGATTTTTCTAATCGCTCAACGGCCAAGATGTGAGCTTTTGCAAGATCCGTTACATGGATATAATCGCGGACGCCGGTTCCGTCCCGAGTTTCGTAATCATTGCCGAATACATCCAGGGAAGCGCGCGTGCCGTTGGCAGCTTCCATCACAATAGGAAGCAAATTATTCGGCGCTGCCTCAGGAATGCGCACCCTTCCAAGTATATCATAACCGGCGGCATTGAAATACCGAAGCGAAGCAAACCTTATGCCGCGATCGGAATATGAATTTTCAAGTTTTCCTTCAATATCAAGCTTGGTTTGCCCGTATGGATTGATCGGAACGACGGGATGCTTTTCATCGACCGGCAAATATTGCGGATCGCCGTACACAGCGGCGGATGATGAAAACACAAACCGGTGAATTCCATGATCAAGCATGGATCCCAAAAGCGTCAACGTACCGCCAACGTTGTTTTTTTCATATTTCTCCGGATTTTCCACAGACTCTCCTGCCGCCTTGAATGCAGCCATATGAATCACAGCATCCACACCTTCAAGTGCTTTGGCATTGTCTTCAGGATTTAGGATCGATCCCAAAAAGAATTCAGCTCTTTCGTCCACATTTTCTCTGGCGCCCATGGACAAATCATCGAGTACGGAAACATCGAACCCTTGATCAAGAAGTTCAAGAACAACATGCGATCCGATATATCCGGCACCACCTGTTACAAGCACTTTCATTTAGATCTTTCTCCTTCAAATATATCGCCGAGTTCCTTTTCCAGTTTTTCTATTTCGTCCCGAAGTTTTGCAGCATGCTCAAATTCAAGGTCGTCTGCGGCCTCCAGCATTTCCTTCCGCATCATTTCGAGTGCCAGCTGTTTATCAAGTTCATCAAAATCCATCCCGCGCCGTTTGGATTTCGGTTCGTAGCCTTCATCTTCCCGAATAGAATCTGCAACGGCTGTGCTGTGCATAATGTCATCTACGGATTTGTAAACGGTCTTGGGCGTTACATTATGCTTCTGATTGTATTTTCGCTGGACTTCCCGGCGGCGTTTCGTTTCGGATATCAAGTATTCCATCGCCTCCGTCATTTTATCGCCGAATAGAATTACTTTTCCATTCACATGCCGTGCGGCGCGTCCTGAGACCTGCATCAGCGAACTTTTCGATCTCAGGAATCCTTGTTTATCCGCATCCAATACAGCAACTAATGATACCTCGGGAAGGTCCAGCCCTTCTCTGAGTAAATTGATCCCAACCAAAACATCAAATTCACCAAGCCGCAAATCGCGTAAAATTTTCACTCGTTCGAGCGTATCAATGTCACTATGAAGGTAGCGCACGCGAAGGCTGAGACCGCGCAGATATTCCGTAAGATCTTCCGCCATTCGTTTGGTCAGTGTCGTTACTAAGCACCGTTCCTTCTTTTTAGCCCTTTCCTGTATTTCAATAACAAGATTGTCAATGTGACCTTCCGTTCCTCTGGTTTCCACTTTCGGATCAAGCAGTCCCGTCGGACGAATCAGCTGCTCAGCTACCACGCCGTTGGCTAGTTCGAGTTCGCGGTCGGCCGGTGTGGCGGAAACATAGGTGACCTGTTTCTGCATTTTCATGAATTCATCAATTTGCAGCGGACGGTTATCCAAAGCACTCGGAAGGCGGAATCCGTGTTCTACCAGCGTCAGTTTTCTTGCTCTGTCACCATTGTACATTCCCTGGATTTGCGGGAGTGATACATGTGATTCATCAAGGAATGTCATGAAATTATCCGGAAAAAAATCCAATAGTGTGTACGGCTGTTCGCCTTCTTTTCTTCCGGAGAAATAGCGTGAATAATTTTCAATGCCGGAGCAGTATCCCAGCTCCATCATCATTTCAAGGTCAAAATTAGTCCGCTGCTCTAATCGCTGCGCTTCCAGCAGTTTTTCATTTTTGCGAAGGTCGGTCAATCTTTTATCTAATTCCGAACGGATTTCCTTTACAATGCCTTTCATGCGCTTCTGATCCGTTACGAAATGTTTTGCCGGATAAATAAATGCCGAATCCATCTCGCCCAAAATTTCTCCCGTAAGCGGATCAAAACGGCTGATGGATTCCACTTCGGAACCAAATAATTCTATGCGCGTGCAGGCGACATCGTAGGCGGGAAAAATCTCAATAACATCACCGCGGACCCTGAAATTTCCTCTTTCAAGGACGGTGTCATTTCTGGCGTAATGAATGTGAATCAGTTTGGAAAAAACTTCTTTTCTGTTAAGCGGCGTGCCCTTATTAATGCGCACAATTTGATCACGGTATTCTTCCGGAGAGCCGATACCATATATGCAGGAAACGGAACTCACAACAATCACATCTTTCCGTTCCATGAGCGCGGTTGTCGTTTTCAAGCGGAGGCGGTCAATCTCTTCGTTTACTGACATGTCCTTTTCTATGTACGTGTCTGTCACCGGCAAATAAGCTTCCGGCTGGTAGTAATCGTAATAGGAAATAAAATATTCCACGGCATTCTCCGGGAAGAGCTGTTTGAATTCTCCGTAGAGCTGTGCCGCCAATGTTTTGTTGTGAGAAATAATCAGAGTCGGCCGCTGGACTTCCTGAATGACCTGCGCCATCGTGAAGGTTTTTCCGCTGCCTGTAACACCCAGCAAAACCTGGTGATCCAAATTTTGGTTTAATCCGTCAACAAGCGCGGCAATTGCCTGTGGCTGATCGCCTTTCGGTGCGAATTCTGAATGAATTTTAAACTCTGCCATAATGACTAAATTACCTCGGATTATTTATACAAATCAATGGCAGAGAATATAGTTTATAGTACATGCCGCTATTTATTATGTATTTGTTGCAGCGGTGCAATAACTTCAGCCAAATAAATCATTAGATCAATGTCATTTAGAAATCAAATAAAACAAATCTTTAGAAATGTTATGGGCGGGAAGGTGTACAATTATGTACAATTTCGCTATTGGAGAAAAAATATACAAACCGGAAATCTGTCTGAAAAAGAAATTCATGCTTTGCCATTAATGATTGGTCCTAATGACATAGCTATAGATATAGGAGCTCATTTTGGAAGATTTACGTACCCTCTTGCACAAATTGTAGGTAATAAAGGACATGTTTACAGTATTGAACCTGTTGAGCAAACTTATAATTTGCTTAATCGAATAATCCGTTCTTTGAAAATAAATAATGTATCTTTGCATAACCTTGCCATAAGCGACAATACCGGTCATATTGAGATTGCAATACCTGAAAACAGTTCTGGGATGGAAGTGTTAAGCCGTTCAAGGATTGAAATTTCATCAGGAAATGAGAGTAGTGAAAATACATTGATTCAAACAATCGCATCGCAAACTTTAGATCAATTTGTAACATTGAATAACATCCAAAAAGTGAATTTAATTAAATGTGATGTTGAAGGTGCAGAATTATTGGTACTAAAGGGATCACAAAAGGTTCTTCAAGAGCATCATCCCGCTCTGATTCTGGAGATTGAGCAAAGACACACAACATTGTTTAACTACCTTCCAGAAGATATTCAATCTTTCCTATCCGAATTAGGTTACAGTATATATATTTTCGATGGAAATAATTTATTACCTACAGAAAAGATTAACTCAGAAGAGAACAATTATATATTTTTGTGGAATCAAAATAATTAGATTTCAAAAGGTAATTTACCTAAATCCACATTCCCTCCAGATAGGATAATTCCCGTTTGTTTCCCTTCAAACGTGGATTTTTCCTTTAGCACGGCGGCTAAGGCAATCGAACTGGATGGTTCTACAATGATCTTCATTCTTTCCCAAATCAGGCGCATGGCATCAACAATTTCCGTTTCGGTCAAAGTAACGATGCCTTCCACATTTTCGAGGATAATTGGAAATGTAATCGTTCCGATCTGAGCTCTGAGTCCGTCGGCAATGGTATTTACTGTTGCATTCGGAATGATCTTTCCTGCCTGAAATGACCGATACGCGTCATCGGCTCCATCCGGCTCTGCTCCGTACACCTTCGTTTCCTGATTTATTCCCTTCACAGCCAAGGCCGTACCGCTCAGCAGTCCACCGCCGCTCACAGGTGCAATTACGGCATCTAAATCAGGGTGATCTTCCATCAATTCTAATCCGGCTGTTCCCTGCCCCGTGATAATTCGCTCATCGTTATACGGATGAATAACTGTTGCGCCTGTTTCCGCAACATGCTTTTCCAATGAAGCTTCGCGAGAGTCATGTTGCGGCTCGCAAGTAATGATATCGGCGCCGTATTCCTTAATAGCCTCAAATTTGACTTTTGAAGAATCATGAGGCATAATGACCGTTACAGGAATTCCTCTGATTTGCGCCGCTTTTGCTAAGGCTGCGCCATGATTGCCAGATGAAGTGGTGACCACACCTTTAGCTGCATCTTCATCTGAAAGGCTCAGGATTGCATTGGTCGCACCTCGCGCTTTGAAAGCACCGGCTTTTTGTAAATTCTCACATTTGAAGAAAAGTGATGAGCTTGAAATTTCATTCAGCGCCGTACTTGTTAAAATAGGTGTTCGGTGAATGTATGGTTTGATGCGTTCGTGCGCTTCCCGGATGTCTTGAATGATTACCATTTTTTTAACCTATTTCTTTAGCCACAGAGAGCACTTAGTTACCATAAAATGATTGAGATTTCTGATTCGTTTCACCCTCTCAGAATGACACTATTTACTAGGCTTCTGAGATAATTCCACAAGCACACCGCCGGTGCTTTTGGGATGAATAAACACCACTAAAAATCCTTCTGCTCCTACAGATGGTTCGGGAGTAACAAGCTGGATTCCGTTTGCCTGCATTTCATCTATGGCAGTATAGATATTTTCCACTTCAAGACAAATGTGGTGCACTCCCGGTCCGCGGTTTTCCAAAAATTTCCCGACAGGTGACTGTTCACCCAGCGCTTCGAGCAGTTCGATTTTTCCCTGCCCGGTATCGTAAATATCAGTTGTTACTCCCTGCCTTTCCACTGCTTCTGTTCCCCTGTGCTCAATTCCAAGAATGTGTTTCCAAAACGGTGCATCCTGATCAAGGCTGTTAACTGCAATGCCAATATGCTCAATTCCGATAATTTTCATTTCAATCCTTCTGTTTCTTCCCGCAATGCAGATCCCAGACCATTGCCATCAGGAAGTACCAATTTACCTTTCTCTACACCGACGCCGGTGTACGGATCATTGGAAATAAGCAAATTCCCGTCCAGATCGGCAAAATCCACGAGCGGAGACAAATGTGCTGCAGCGGTGATGCCTATTGATGATTCAACCATGCATCCGAGCATAATCTGCAAATCATGTTCCCTTGCAGAATCAATCATTCGTTTCGCCTCAAACAAGCTTCCGCATTTCATTAGTTTAATATTGATGCCGTCAAAAGCATAAGCAATTTCAGGTATATCTTCAGACTTCAGCGAGTTTTCATCCGCTAAAATCGGCAGAGGCGATTCTTCCCGCAATACCGATGTTTCATCAAGCGCATCCGCCGGCAGCGGCTGCTCCACAAACTGTATATTCCGCTCTGAAAGCCATCCGCACATTTCAATACCCTGTTCCAAAGTCCAGCCTTCATTTGCATCAACCCGCAGCGGCTTATCGGTGCATTCGCGAACAGCGTTAATGATATCCTTATCCTGATCGGTGCCCAGTTTCACCTTGATGATACTGTACGGTTTTGCCTCTTCTATTTTCTGAGGAATGTGTTCGATATCTCCAATAGCAACGGTATAAGAAGTAAGTGGTGTATGTTCCTTTTCGGCATCAAAAAAAGTGTGCAGTGCAATACCGTCACGCTGGCACCACCAGTCCAGTGCTGCCATGCTGAGAGCCGATTCAAGTGCTTTAATCCCCTGCGCCTGAGCAGTTAGCCCCGTTTCCCAAGATTCCAATATATCATCCGATGAAGGAATATCAATACCGCCATCCAGAACTTCCACAATCGAATTTGTGGATTCATCATAGCGCTTCGAGGGCGCGGCTTCTCCCCGTCCGATGATGCCTTCGCCGCTCAGATAAACATAAAGAATATCATAATATTCTGTTGTTCCGCGGGAAAGCCCGAACGGATGGGTACAATTGATGCGGTATGTTTGCCAGCTTAATTGCAATTGCCAAAACCCCCAAAGACTGAGGAAATCATATCGATTCCATTAGGTGAATGATCGGATGTATTTTAACAGCAAGGTTCTTTATCGGCAATTCTATCCGGAATTGCTGCATACTTGTTTATAGTTGATCGTAGAATAGCCCAATATTTATCGAGGCACATTAGTCAGGATCGGAATTTTGGCGGACGTTTTTCAACAAACGCTGAAAGGCCTTCTTTCGTTTCTTCCGTTTCGAAAAGACCGCTAAAATTCTTCACTTCCATATCCAAACCTTCTTTAATCGGCATTCCTGATCCTGCATTGATGGATGCCAATGACTGCGCAATTGCATTCGGCCCGTTTTTGAGAATGGACTTTGCCATGTTTGTACACGTCTCCAGAAGATCTTTCTGAGGAACCACTGCATTCGCGAGGCCGATACGATATGCTTCATCCGCTGAAACCATTTCTCCCGTTAAAATCATTTCATTGGCTTTGCCTTTGCCTACAATTCTGGGGAGCCGCTGTGTTCCGCCCCAACCGGGGATTAGTCCGATTTTGACTTCCGGTTGAGAAAAAACTGCATTTTCTGCAGCAATCCTGATATGACACGCCAAAGCAATTTCACATCCTCCTCCAAGTGCGAATCCGTTTACCGCCGCTATAACCGGCTTTGGCGAATTTTCAATTGTTAGGGTCATGGCCTGTCCCGCTTTCCCGAATTCCAACGCATCTGCTGAATTCATTTCGGACATTGCCTTGATGTCCGCGCCTGCAACAAAAGCTTTTTCTCCCGAACCTGTAATTATAATTACTCCCACGGTATTATCCGATACCGCGTCTTTCACAGCCTGGTCCAGTTCGGCTACTACAGCTGCGTTTACAGCATTTAAAACATCCGGACGGTCAATAGTGATGACGGCAATTCTGTTTTCTTTTTGGATGTGCAGCGTTTCCATCAATTTTTTCCTTATTTCCAGAACGTTCTGCTGAAGATTACCATAATGGTAAAAATTTCAAGTCTTCCGAGCAGCATGCAGAATGTGAGCATCCATTTCCCGATCGGATGCAATAAGGCATAATTATCTGTTGGACCAAATTCACCCATGGCCGGGCCGATATTTCCAATGGACGAAGCAGCTACGCTTACTGCTGAAACAATGTCAAGATCCATTGCGGTAAGCGTGATGGAAGTGATTGCAAAAATGGATACATAAAACAGGAAAAAACCAAGCGTGTTCCGAATGATATCTTCGCTGATAAAGCGGTCGCCAATGCGAATAGGAATAATCGCCTTCGCATGAAGCATCCGCCTCGTTTCGCTTCCGGCATATTTAAGGATTAACATAAATCGAACTATCTTCATTCCGCCGCCGGTTGATCCTCCCATTCCTCCAATAAACATGAGGTTTAGCAGAATGAACTGCACAAAAAAGGTCCACAATTCATAATCAGCGGTTCCAAATCCTGTGGTCGTCAAAATGGAAACCGTTTGGAATAATGCATCCAGAAAATGGCTGTGAGACCAATCATTGCGGGATGCGCCAAGGCTCAAGAATATGATAAACGTAACACTGAAAATAATTCCGATATAAAACAAAAATTCCTTATCCCTGAAATACGCTTTTACATTTCCTGTTAAGGCCCGGAAATGTAAAGTGAAATTGACACCTGCTAATATCATGAAAATAATGATGATGTAATGTGTTACTGGATTTGCGAAAGCACCTATACTTGCATTTTTCGTAGAAAATCCGCCGGTCGGCATCGTGGTGAATGCATGGCAAACTGAATCAAACCAAGACATTCCACTCATGGAAAGAAGGATGATTTCGGCGAATGTGAACCCAAGATAGGTCATCCAGAGAAAGCGAGCAGTTTCCTTCACGCGAGGACGAATTTTATCGGCAACCGGGCCGGGCATTTCCGCCTTGAATAACTGTACTCCGCCTACACCAAGAAGCGGAAGAATAGCAATGTAAAAAACAATGATTCCCATTCCGCCGATCCATTGAATAAACGACCGCCAAAAGAGAACACTCATGGGAAGGCTTTCAATACCGTTCGGTAAATGCGGCATCGTAACAGGATTTCCAATGATCGTTGCGCCGGTAGTTGTAACGCCGGACATAGATTCAAAAAATGCATCTGTAATGTTTGGGATTGCACCGGTTAAGTAAAATGGAAGCGCGGATACTGCAGCTGCGGTGATCCATGAAAATGCAACAATGGCAAATCCGTCTTTATTCGTCAGCCTTCGTTCATTCCTAAAGATTATCCATAAGGGAATTCCAGCAAGAATACAAAAGCCGGAACTGAATAAAAATCCCGATGTGGCGTCTTCAGCATAATACCAGGAAATTCCGGCAGGAATGAGCATCGCTAACCCAAGCAATGTCATCAACATTGCCAGGATATTTAGGATCGTTTTATAATTCATTAAGCCGAGAAAAGCTTACGTAATTTTGGAATCGCTTTCTGTTTGGCAAATACGAGTACAATATCTTCTTCCGAAAGCTGAGAGGAACCTCTTGCAATACTGAGATGTCCATGGTGATTGATCACTCCGACAATGCTGTCTTTCGGAAAATTCACCTGAGACAGCGGAACATCCGTTACTTTGCTGCCGCGTTCCGGACTGAATTCAAGCACATCCACTTCCAGTTCATCGAAAGAAGTAACCGCAGCATCAGAAAAACCGCTTTTAATGTTTTGAAGAATGGCATTTACAGTAGAAATATTTTTACTCACCATGCTACCAATTCCGATTTCCTTAACCACCGGCAGGTATTCCGTCGTATTGATATGAATAATTGTTTGTTTGACTCCAAGATGATGCGCCAAGAGCCCACACAACAGATTCGTTTGTTCGCTCTGCGTTACGGAAATAAAGCTGTCTAATTCATGAATATTTTCGGATTTAAGAAATTCTACATCAGTGCCATCTCCATTCAGTACCATCGTATTGGGGAGCGTCGACGCCAGCCATTCTGCTTTTTCCCGGTTTGAGTCTATCAGCCTTACGGACATCTCATTTTGCAGGGATTCCGCAAGATTCCTTCCGATTTTACTTCCTCCTAAAATCATCACTCCCTTGGTCTCTGTTGCCTCTTTGCCGACCATTTCCATAATGTTATTCAGGTAATTCTTCTTCACGATAAAGTAACAGGTATCGCCTTCTTCAAAAACATAATCCGACCATGGCACTTCGGTGCTGCCGTTTCTGGTAACAGCAACTACACCAAATTTGAATTCATCATTGAGTTCACAAATTTCTTTCAGTGATTGATCTGCAATTGGACAATTTTCATCCAGCCTTACGCCAATCATTTCCATTCGCCCGCCCTCAAATTCCATCGCTTGCGTTGCGTATGAATGGCGAACTAATCTGATAATTTCGTCGCTTGCCGCTTTTTCAGGGTGAATGACTAGATCAATCCCGAAGGACTCGGGTCGAATAATGGAATCACGCCGTGTATACTGCTCATTCCGCAGTCGTGCGATGATTTTTTTGGCGCCCATTTTATGAGCCTGCTGTGATGCAATTAAATTGACTTCGTCGGTTCGGGTAAGGCTCAGAACAAGATCCGCTTCCTCTACAACCGCCTCACGAAGGGTGTCGGGACTCGCGCCGTTTCCTTCCACTGTGATTACATCTATATGATCGGATGCTCGCTTGGTTTTTGCGGGGTCAATGTCGACAATGGTGATGTCATGATTCTCATCACACAATGCTTTTGCAGCATGGAAACCAACTTCACCGCCACCTATTATTACAACTTTCATCGTTCAGCTTTTTGAACCTGTAAGGCAGGAAAATCTACACCTTTCAGCCTAAAATCAAAATACATCCCTTATTCACGTTCACGGGATATTTCTGCACCTAAACTGCTAAATTTTTGCTCGATATTTTCGTATCCGCGATCAATGTGGTATACACGGCTGACATCTGTTCTTCCATCAGCAATCAGACCGCCAATAATGAGCGAGGCACTTGCGCGGATATCCGTTGACATCACATTTGCACCTTTCAATGACGGCCTTCCTCTCACAAAGGCAACATTATTTTCCACGCGAATATTTGCGCCGAGCCGATTCAATTCCGGAACATGAGAAAATCTGTCGTGGTACACCGTGTCCGTTACCATGGAAGATCCTTCTGCAACGGCCATAAGCGCAATCCACTGGGCTTGTAAATCTGTCGGAAATCCCGGATAGACATCCGTTGTAACATCTACCGATTTGATTTTTTCAGCTTTTGTGATGTGAATTGATTTACCTTCAATTTCAATCTTTGCACCTGCATCCTCTATTTTTTTAAGAACGGTTGTCAAATGATCTGGCTCAACATGATGCAGAGTGAAATCACCGATAGCGGCTCCGCATATTAAAAAAGTGCCCGCCTCTATCCTGTCCGGAATTACGGTAAATTCCTGCGCTTTTAGGGAATCTGCGCCGAAAATTTTCAATGTGTTTGTACCGATGCCAGTTATGTTTCCGCCCATCTGATTGAGCACATCCGCCAACTGCGTAATTTCCGGTTCCATCGCAGCATTTGTTATCGTTGTCGTACCTTCCGCCAAGACTGCTGCCATTAAAGCATTCCCGGTCGCACCAACGGAAGGAATTTCAAAATGAATTTCGTTTCCGGTTAATTTATCTACTTTTGCATTGATGTACCCTTCGTCCAGTTCAATATCGGCACCAAGTTTTTCCATCGCCGTTAAATGAAAATTTACAGGACGCGGACCCCAAGCACATCCGCCCGGAAGAGAAACTCTTGCCGATCCAAATCGCGCAAGCAGCGGCCCCAATACATAAAATGAGGCACGCATCGTTTTGACGAGTTCATACGGCGCAACCGGCGAATTCACCGTACTGCCGTCGATGGTGAGAGATCCGTTTTTAAATGCAACGCCGGCACCTGTCATTTCCAAGAGACGAATCATTGTCCGGGTATCTTTAAGATTTGGAACTTTGTGAATGGTAGTAATTCCTTCAGACAATAACGATGCTGCCATGAGGGGAAGAACTGCATTTTTTGCACCGCTGATTTCTGCCGATCCTGAAAGCGGCTTTTGTCCTTGTATGACTATTTTATCCATGTTCTTTCAGAAGACTGTGCGCTGACCATTTCAGCGCGAATAATGACCCGCAAATATACCCAAATCCGTCCGCAAGCATATCAAGAAAGCTGGAATCGCGTCCCGGCTGAAATGACTGCCATGTTTCATCGAGTCCGGAAATTCCGATCCCTGCAATTATGAGAAGGACAAACATGGATGGATTAACCGTTTTGACATTTTGCACCACTAAATATCCCAAAATAAAATATTCGACAAAGTGTACCAATTTATCCCATTGTGGAAACAGATGATTCGGCAACGTATTCCCCGGCAGTGCGGATAAGATAAATATGCCGGCGATATAGGCAGCAAGCGCCCACCTTAATTGCTTTTTACTCATACATTGCCATAGCTTCCGGGATCGCATCTAAAAGGTCGGAAGCTATCATTCCCCGTTTCCCTGTTTTTCCTGATACAATATCCGCTGCTTTGCCATGCAAAAATACACCTACTTGGGATGCAAAAAACGGATCCATTCCCTGGGTCATCAGTCCACCGATCAGTCCGGATAAAACATCTCCTGTGCCGCCGGTTGCAAGCCCGGAGTTTCCTGATGAATTGATAACACCATTTTTTTTCTGAAGGGTAATGGTAGGCGCATTTTTTGCGACTAAAGTTCCGCTGATTTTTTGAGAAAGTTTAGAGGATGTTTCAGGGAAATCTACTTCAAGATTCTTTCTTTCCATATTCAGGATTTTACTCAATTCACCGCAATGTGGTGTTATTACAAATGGTGCTTTTATTTTCGAAAATAACTGAATATTTCCGTAGAACATCCTCAGGGCATCCGCATCAATTACCATAGGTTTTTTTAATGAAAGAACCACTTTCTTTATGAGAGCCAAGGTTGCTCTATCCGTTCCAAGCCCCGGGCCGATCACCGCAACATCACACCAATTGAGTGCATCCTTAATGGGTCTGAAATTATCACCGGTTAAAATTCCGATGCCGTTGTCTTTGCAGGGAATTGTCATAACCTCGGTCATTTTCAATTCAAATACTGTATTCAAAGATTCAGGAACAACTGCCTTTACGAGTCCGGCGCCGGACCGTGCCGCTGCCATCGATGCTAGCACACCGGCACCTGTCATGCCTTTCGATCCGGCAATAATTAGTACATTCCCCTGCGTATGCTTTGATGCGGTTTTCGGTAATGCTGGAAGGGCATCCTCTATTGTGGATTCATCAAAAACAGACCAATGAAATCCTTTCAAATTATTAGGGATTTTTGGAAATCCAATGTCAGCGGTAACAACTTCGCCGGCCGACTCAGGACCTTTATAGATCATCAATCCCAATTTTGGGAATCCCATTGTTACCGTTTTTTCAGCCTTTACGCAAACAGGATCAAAAGAACCGTTATCCGAGCCAAGTCCTGATGGAATGTCTGCCGAAATTATTTTGGCATCTTGTTTATTGATCCAGCGAATCCAGGCTGCAGCTTCCTTTCGGATAGTACCGGATGCTCCCGTCCCAAGCATCGCATCAATAATCACAGAATAGGATTTTGTTGCTGTGGGAGGACGTTTGATAAATTTTACCACACACTCCGCCGCAATCAATTTCTCAAAAAATTGTTTCGCATCACCTTTTATGGACGCTTCCGGGCATGTTGAGAAAACGTCTACTTCCCTTCCCCATTTTTTCAAGAAATGCGCTGCGGCAAATCCATCACCTCCGTTATTCCCTTTTCCGCAAACTACGGCAATGGATGGTTTCAATGCCGATGTAGTCATTTCGAAAGTTTCACCTGCAATCGCTCTGCCAGCATTTTCCATTAGAAAATCGCTGGGAATTCCTTTTGATTTCATTGCAAAAACATCAAGATCCTTTGCTTGAGTTTTGGTCAGTATTCTCATTATTTGTTCATTGCAACTGCAAATGCGATTGCAAATTCTTCTGTGTGAGATATGCTTACTTTGCATTCAAGGAAACCATTACACACAACGATCGGTTCCCCAGAATCAGATCTGGAAATTGAGATAGACTTCAATGGTACAACTGCCTTAGGGTCATGCGACAATATTGCTTTTTTTACTGCTTCCTTCGCCGCAAATCGTCCTGCAAAATGGATGGCCGGATTATTGCGACTGCTGCAATATGTGATTTCTTCTTCAGTGAAAATTCGGGCGGTAAAGGAATCGGATTCTTTTTTCAGAATCTCAGAAATTCGAGGCACGGAAACAATGTCCGTTCCTATGAACCAGTCAGGTTCGATTAAGGTCATTGACAATATCTACAATTTCGGATGCATCGTTGATTTCCCAGTCTGCACCTGATTCTTCGGTGCCAAACGTGTCGCCGTAACGGGCGTAGATGGTTTTCATTCCGAGCTGTTTTGCGCCCTCCACATCGCGCTCGGGCCAATCGCCAATCATGATTGCTTCCTTCGCATCTACGGATAATTGTTCCAGCGCCATTTTAAACGGTTCAGGTGATGGTTTGCGGACGCCTGTATCATCGAAGGTGAGCACCACATCAAAGACATGGTGAAGATTGAGGTAAAAAATACGCATCCATGCCTCGCGCCTCGGAGCGTCGGAAACGATGGCAAGTTTCAGACCCATTTTTCCAAGTGCAACAAGGGTTTGATTGACGTTTGGATACACTTTCAGACTTGCTTCTCTGGCACGACGGTACGCTACAATTCCCGCCGCTAAATATTTTGCATCAACGGTTCCGGTTTTTTCTTCAAGGAAAAGGTCAAAAATCTGCTGGTTCTCCCATCCTTTTTCCTCGTAAAGCGCAAAAATCCGCTCAACAGATTTTTCTTCATCAATGGAAAGGCCGGCCTCTATCATAGAACTAATTCCGGCGCGAACCGCTTCCCGTTTCATTTTCATGAAATCAAGTAGTGTATTGTCTAAATCAAATATGACCGCTTTAATCATGGCTTCATTTCATCCGCTAGCGGTGCGGACTTAAAATTGATTATTTGGGTGTCCTAATTTCTTTGATTAAATGTTCGCAGGACGGTCGCCAGTTTCTATCGTTTCGTCCCCGTTCCAATGCATTTAGTGCGGCCGTTTTATTTCCTTTTCCTCCGCACCATTCTGCAACACCGAGCTCATACCATCCTCCGCCGAATTTTGGGCGCAATGCTGTAGCTTCTCTAGCAGTACGTTTTGCATTTTCGCAGTCTACCACACCGTTGTATGCTGAAGCAAGCCGAAACCAAACCATGGCATCTTTAGCCTTTAAAACTGAGGCTGTCTCAAGCGGCGTGATCGCATCCTGAAATAATTCCTGTTCGAGATAAACACTTCCCATTCCGATGAATGCTTTGGCATATGATGCGTCAATAGCGGCCCCTTGCTGAAATGCCGACAGAGCAGCATCAAAATTTTGGTTTGAAAAATGGATGTCGCCAATGGCTCCGTAGGCCTTTGCATAGGTCGGATATACTTCAAGCGCTTTGTTGTACGAATCTAAAGCAGCGTCCTGATTCCCGGTTCTTTCCTGAGCTTTCCCCATCGAAAACCATCCCTTGTAGAAACCGGGTTGAATTTCAAGTGCTCGCTGGTAATTTTCTATTGCTGTATTATCGTTTCCCAGTTTGGATTCAATCACTCCCATCTGGTAATAAGACTGGTAAAATGTTTCATCCACCTGAATTGCTTTTTCATAATATCCCAATGCAGTTTCAAGATCGCCTCTTTTATAGGAATCGTTTCCAGTTAAAAACGCTCTCTTCGCTTCATTTTTTATCGCTTTCTGGGCATTTTCATGATCGGGGTAAATGCGGAGAGCGGTTTTAAAACTTTCAACAGCTTCAGGAGTGTTTCCATCTCTGGAGTGCGCCAATCCCGCCCGAAACGCAGCTTCTGAAAATGTAGGATACTTTTCCAGTATGATCCTGAATGTTTCAATTGCATCCGATGTTTCACCATTACTGTACGAACGATTTCCTTGGTTCATCAGTGTATTCAATTCATTCAATTTTTGATACTCATCCCTGAATTCCTGGTTTTCCGGTTCCATGTCTATGGCCTCTCTCAAATAGCTGCCGGTTGCATTCAGATCCCCTTTGGTGAGCGCTACCTTTGATAAGCCAAGAAGTGCAGGGGAAAAGGAAGGATCCATATCCAAAGCACTTTGATAGAGAGATTCCGCACTATCAACGTTCCCTTGAGCGAGTTCTTCCTGTGCTCTGGATGCATCCGCCATGGGATCCTGCCCAAATAGAAGCACCGTGAACAATACCATTGAAAAAAATGAGAGTTGAAGTTTCATAAATAGTTTCCTTAGATAAGTTGTGTGCCGAAGGCCGGACTCGAACCGGCACGAGATTTCTCCCACTGCCCCCTCAAGACAGCGTGTCTACCAGTTCCACCACTTCGGCAATGGAAATATTATTGGTCATTCGAAGGTTCGACGGGAACTGCCGGCAAAGACAAATCAGCGCCCGGCGTCAGTGCACCCTCCTCTACTGCTTCCTGCAGGACAGAGGATCCGGTTCCGCTGCTGACCGCTGATCCGACCAAACTGATTAGAATAGCAAGCGCCATAAAAACGACCGCAAGCCACGTTGTGATTTTACTCAAAAGAGATGCAGTTCCTCGGGAACCGAGGATGGCATTCGATGCCTGTCCGCCAAACGAACCTGCTAGTCCGCCGCCTTGGCTTGCCTGCATCAAAATGCTCGTCACCAGTAAAATACTGACAATGGTATGTATTGTTATGAGAAATCCTAACACGATTTTACTCCTTAATAAATGTTTCTACTTCTTTAATAATTTCTGAAAATGATTCAGGTTCCAGGCTTGCGCCGCCTACTAAAAATCCGTCTACGCCTTCCGCTTTAAACAATGATCCCGCATTTTCGGAATTCACCGATCCGCCGTATAACACAGGAATATCTTTTCCAATATCTCCAAGAGAATCGCAAACAAATGTGCTTACCAGCTTATGTGCTTCCTCAATTTGCTCTTCATTTGCATTTTGACCAGTACCAATCGCCCAAACCGGTTCATATGCTATCAGCATTCCGGAAGGGTCGTTCGTACCCTGCAGTCCTTCTGATATTTGCGTTTTCAGAACTTCTTCCATGTTTCCGGATTGCCGTTCATCGAGTGTTTCTCCGACGCAAAAAATGGGTTTCAAACCGGAAGATAATGCCTTAAGCACTTTCTTATTAATCCAGTCATTCTGTTCCCCAAATTGGTGTCTTCTTTCTGAATGCCCGAGAATGACATACTGCACTCCGGATGCTTTGAGCATTGCTGAAGAAACTTCACCGGTGAAGGCGCCCGAGGCTTCCCAATGCATATTCTGAGCACCCAAAAACCACGGTTTTCCCTGGAGAGATTTGTCCATGTCAAACAGCGCCGTAAAAGGCGGGCAGAATATAACCTTCGCCTTTTCCATATTCAAAAGCAATTTGGATGATTTTTCGACGAAAGAACGTGCGTCTTCAGCCGTTTTATTCATCTTCCAATTTGCTGCAACATAACCTCTTAATTTCATGTTATACCTCCAATACTTCCAGCGCCGGAAGCGGGTTTCCGCTTAAAAGCTGCAGTGATGCTCCGCCGCCTGTTGATACGTGGCTCATCTTATGGTGCATACCGAAATCATTGATTGCGGAAGCAGAATCTCCGCCGCCTACCACTGTGACCGCACCGGCTTCCGATGCATCGGCCATGGCGTTGGCGACAGCCAATGTTCCCTTTTCAAAACCGGATTCTTCAAATACGCCCATCGGACCATTCCAAACCACAGTTTTTGATTTCAAAATTTCATTGGTGAATCGCTCCGCAGTTTCCGGTCCTATATCCAATCCCATCTTTGTTTTTGGTAATTCCCGTGATGAATGGACGGAAGATTTTGCGCCTTTTTTAAGGGATGATGCGCAAACAATATCGGATGGCAAAATAAGAGTGGCTTCCCTTCTGTGGGCGAGTCCGATGATCTCTTTTGCCACGGGAATCATTCTGTCATCAATTAGAGACTTTCCTATTTCTTTTCCCTGTGCTTTAAAGAACGTAAAAGCCATTCCTCCGCCAACAAGCAGTGTATCTGCTTCAGACAGAAATCGTTTAATCAATTCCACTTTTGTTTTCAGTTTCGCGCCGCCTAAAACCATGGTAAACGGACGAGCCGGTTTTGCCGTGATCCCTTTCAGAAAATGGAGTTCCTTTTCCATCAGGTGGCCAATTCCTTTTTGCGGAGTCAGTTTCGCAACTCCAACATTGGAAGCATGCGCTCGGTGCGCCGTACCGAAAGCGTCGTTGATATAAATTTGTGCATGCCTTGCGAGCAGAGCAGAAAAATCCGAATCATTTTCTTCTTCACCCGAATGAAATCTGAGATTTTCAAGAAGGTGCACTTCGCCGGGCTTCAGACCGAGCGATACATCCCTTGCATCCTGAGAAATACAGTCATCCGAAAATTTTATAGGCAGTTCCAGCAAATCGGCAAGCGTTTCGCCAACCGGAATCAGCGAAAACTTTTTGTCCGGCTTTCCTTTCGGACGGCCAAGATGAGAAGCAATCACAACCGCCGCACCCTGGCGCAAACAGTCTTTGATCGTCGGCAATGCGGCTCTCAGGCGAAAATCATCGACAACCTTTTCATCTGCCATTGGGACGTTAAAATCCACCCGGATGAGTACCTTTCTGTTCTTGACGTCAAAATATTTGAGGGACTTGATCATGATGATTCGCCCGGCCTTGGTGTGGCGCAAGTTATGGCGATGACTTTATCGGCACCTCTTTTTTTCAATGCGGATGCAGCCGATGACATGGTTGATCCAGTTGTGAGAACATCATCAATGAGAGCGCAGGATTTTCCTCTAACATCTTTTACAATTTTAATCGCATCGGCCATATTTTGAATGCGTTCATCCTTATTCAGCGTGGTTTGGCTTTCTGTGAATTTCGACCGGCGAAGTACATCAGTCCGCACTGGAATTCCCCAGATTTGTGAGATTCCCTTCGCAATGAAATCCGCCTGATTATATCCGCGCTTTCTTTTCTTTATGGAATGAAGCGGAATTGGAATGAGCATATCGATATTTCCGTTATAGTCTGTTCCGATGTTTTGAGCTGTTAATGTTCCGAGCTGCGTTCCGACCCTTGCATAGTCGCTGTATTTCAGCAAATGAATCACCTGCTGAAGCTCTTTATCGAAGAACCAGCAGGAATATGCTTCATCAATGCCGTCCCTGCAGGAAACGGTATCGATCCAATTACTGAAATTTGTAAGGCTGAGATTTTCGTAACATTTGCTGCAGACAAGATTTCCGCCGTCACGCCCTAAGCCGCAAGCTTTGCAGGTTGGCGGGTACATCCACTCAGAAAGAACATGAATCGGTGATTTTAGTACTGAAATCATATCTGCAAACCTACATAATTCTCTTCATTACACACACGATTTGTATGGTTAATTTTCTTTAGTTTCCTTCTATGCCGAATTCAAAGAAAACATCGCGTTCCCAGATTGATTTCCAGGATTTGATGCTGGAACGCATTCACGAGATTCTTCTTGTGGCGAGTCCGTACGATGCATTTATTCTCGAAGAAGACGGCCGTCTTACCCAGCAAATCCTCTATGAATATCTCGGTATGAATTTGAGTTACGCTCCTCGGGTGTGGCATGCTCAAACAGGCGCCGGCGCATTTGAAATGCTCGAAAACAGGAAGATAGATCTCGTTATCGTGCTGATGAGGCTTTCGGATGTCGATCCACTATCCTTCGGAAAATCCGTACGGAAGCAGTATAAAAATCTTCCCGTTATTCTTCTTGCCTTTGATGAATCGGAACTGCTTCAATTTCCCGAAAAAGGCTTAGTTAAAAATTTCGACAAAATTTTCATTTGGTCAGGAAACGCAAATGTATTCCCGGCAATCATAAAATATATTGAGGACAGAAAAAATATTAAGCGCGATTACAAGATTGCCGATATCCGGAATATTATTGTCGTTGAAGACAATCCGCGGCATTATTCGGTTATTCTTCCGCTCATTTATAAAATTGCTCTCAAACATGCCCGGGAACTCATCGGTCAAAATTTGCCGGATGTCGAAAAACTGCTGGCATTCCGGGCACGGCCAAAAATTATCCTCGCATCTTCCTATGAAGAAGCGCTCGACTATTATTCGACCTACAGAAACAATACTCTTGGTATCATATCTGATGTTCGGTTCCCGCGCGAAGGGAAACTTGATTCGAACGCCGGATTAAAGCTGACATCGCATGTAAGGTCGGAAGATCCCGCTCTCCCGATCATTCTTCTGTCAACAAACAAGGTACACAAACAAGACGCAAAGGATGTAAAAGCATTATTCATCCACAAAGAATCCACCACACTAATCCAGGATTTGGAAACGGGTATTCTGAATAATTTCGGGTTCGGTGATTTTATTTTCCGTAATGCGAAGGGAAAGGAAATTCAGCGTGCTACGGACTTGATTTCTCTGAAAAAATCTGTCCAGAAAATTCCGCTGAAAACGCTGGAATTCCATGCATCAAGCAACCATTTTTCTAATTGGCTTGCCGTAAGAGGCGCCTTTGAGTCATCATCGGAACTAAGGCCTCTAACTATTCAAGATTTCAATGACTTAGAGGATTTAAGAAATGTTATCATTGAATCTCTGGAAGCATCTATTCAGCGCAGGAGAAGCGGAAAAATTGTACCGTATTCCGAACGGTCTAAAGATACGGTTTCAAAATTTTTCCGCATATCCACCGGCTCTCTCGGAGGTAAGGCGCGTGGACTTGCGTTTGCGAATCAGCTGATAGAAACATCCGGAATCCGCGAAACGTTTCCTGACGTCAATATCCGCATTCCGAAAACAGCCGTAATCGGCGCTGACGAGTTTGAAAAATTTATGGCGAATAACAATCTTTGGCCGAAAGCCATGAAAGACAAATCCAATTCCGCCATTAACCGGATGTTTTTAAAGGCAGAAATATCCAAGGAACTCAAACATACGCTGAAGACCTTTTTATCCAACACAAAATTTCCGTTGGCGGTGCGGTCATCCAGCCTGTTGGAAGATTCTCAGTATCAGCCGCTTGCCGGCATGTATGCAACATATATGATTCCAAATGTGTCTGAGAAAAAAGAGAGATTCAGGCAGCTTTCAGACGCAATAAAACTTGTGTATGCATCTATGTTTCACCAGGAACCAAAAGCGCTTATTGATACATCCGTTCATCATCTTACAGAGGAACGGATGGCGGTAATTCTAATGGAGCTGGTTGGGAAGCGGTTTGATGATATATTTTATCCAACACTCAGCGGATCGGCTCAAAGTTACAATTATTATCCCGTGTCCTATATGGAGCGCGAAGAAGGCATTGCATTTCTAGCATTAGGATTGGGCCGCACAATCGTAGAAGGCGAAAAAGCGCTTCGCTTTTCCCCCAAATATCCGGGCATTCTTCCGCAATATTATTCGGTTAAAGCGACCATAGACAATTCGCAAAATCAATTTTATGCTCTGGACCTTAAACCAAACGAAAAACTACTTGCCAAGGGAGAAGTCGGAAATCTGCGGACACACAGCCTTAAACGCGCTGAAAAAGATGGTGAACTGAAATGGGCAGCAAGCGTTGTTAGTTCCGAAGACGGAGTCACACGCGATTCACTGCGCCATCAGGGAACACGCGTCATCACCTTCCCCTCTGTTCTCAAATGGGATACGATTCCGCTCACAAAAATCATTACTTCTTTGCTGGATATCGGTGAAAAATCGCTGGGATGCCCTGTAGAAATTGAATTTGCCGTAAACCTTTACGAAGATGAGGATACACCATCGGAATTTTGCCTTCTCCAAATCAAACCGCTGGTCATCGGCACACTGGATAAACCGGGAGAACTGGATACCATTCCCAGCGAAGATATAATTTGCAAAAGCGAGGCAGCTCTCGGTAACGGCGTGATCGAAGGCATCCGGGATATCATCATCGTAGATCCCAAAGGATTTGATGCAGCGCATTCGAAAAAAATGGCGAAAGAAATTGAATCTTTTAATGCAGCGATTGACGGAAATCCGTGTATCCTGATGGGGCCCGGACGGTGGGGGTCGGCTGATCCGTGGCTGGGGATTCCGGTTCAGTGGCAGCAGATCTCAAACGCCAAGGTTATCGTTGAACTAGGCATCAAAGATTTTCCCGTGGATCCGTCTTTCGGCAGTCATTTTTTCCAAAATGTAACAAGTATGCGCATCGGCTATTTCACCGTGAATCACAAAAAGAAATCTGATGTCTGCGATTTGAAGTGGATCATGTCACAGCATGTGAAAAAGAAAAAGAAATTCACTAAATGGATTCAATTGGAACATCCGATAACCGTAAAGATTGATGGTCAGACGGGAAACGGAATTATCCTGAAACCGGCGCCTCAGGAAAAGGAAATCATGGACGAACAGGAATCGTCCGGTATTTAGACGCTAGACCACTCCCTGATCGAGCATTGCATCGGCAACCTTGATAAATCCGGCTATGTTCGCACCTTTCACATAATTCACCGATTTACCTTCTTTTCCGTGCGTTACACATGCGCTGTGGATGTTTTGCATAATGGAATGCAGCCGCTGGTCCACTTCTTCGCGTGTCCATGAAATCCGCATGGAATTCTGGCTCATTTCCAATCCTGATACGGCGACTCCGCCGGCATTGGCCGCTTTCCCCGGACCAAACAAAACACCGGCTTCCTGGAAAACTTCCACGGCTTCCGGCTCCGTCGGCATATTTGCACCTTCCGCAACAGCCTTGCATCCGTTCTTTACGAGCGCTTTGGCATCGCTAACGCTGATCTCATTTTGCGTGGCACAAGGCAGCGCAATATCGCAGGCAACATTCCACGGTCGTTCACCTTCCAGATAATCCACACCGAATTTGTCCGCGTATTCTTTGATCCTGCCGCGCTGTACATTTTTCAGATTCATAACATAGGCAAGTTTTTCGCTATCAATACCGTCTGGATCGTGAATGCTGCCGCCGGAATCTGACAAGGTGATCACTTTTCCTCCTAGCTCAATTACTTTTTCCGATGCATACTGCGCCACATTTCCGGATCCGGAAACGGCGACAGATTTTCCTTCAAACGAATCACCGTTTGCTTTCAGCATTTCGTCCGTGAAATACACGCAGCCGTATCCCGTTGCTTCCGGGCGAATCAGGCTTCCGCCCCAGTTCAGCGCTTTTCCGGTGAGCACGCCGGTAAATTCATTGCGGAGGCGTTTGTACTGGCCAAACATGTATCCGATTTCTCGTCCGCCTACGCCGATGTCTCCAGCCGGCACATCTGTATCAGGGCCGATATGGCGCTGCAGCTCGGTCATGAACGATTGGCAGAAACTCATAATTTCATTATCTGATTTGCCTTTTGGATCAAAATCCGACCCGCCTTTCCCGCCGCCCATCGGCAGCGTGGTAAGGCTATTCTTGAATACCTGTTCGAATCCCAGGAATT
This sequence comes from Fidelibacterota bacterium, assembly GCA_030746535.1. Classification (GTDB taxonomy): domain Bacteria; phylum Fidelibacterota; class Marinisomatia; order Marinisomatales; family TCS55; genus JAAZYX01. The sequence continues at coordinate 4,550 of JASLML010000019.1, read as the reverse complement.
TCAAAATGGACAAATTCACTGATGGATGAAACCGAAGACCGCCTTTGTACGGCCCGATAGCCGAATTGAATTCCACACGGAAACCGCGGTTGATTTCCACATCACCTTTATCATTCCGCCACGGCACACGAAACATCACAACCCGTTCCGGTTCCACGATTCGGTCCAGGACCTTCGCATGCATGTAATGCGGATGATCCTTTATAAAATCCCAGAGAGATTCCACGACTTCGGTAACAGCCTGAAGAAATTCCGGCTGATCCGGGTTCCGGTTTTCAACTGAATCCAAAAAGTTTTGCATGGATTTTGACATGAGTTTCTCCTTAATTCGTAGGGAATTGTGTAAGAAATTTTATCAGTAAGAAAGTAAAATTACACCATATTATCCATGTTGCCCTATAAACTTTTAGCGGTCTTTTCCATTGGTTTTAGCGAGGGTAACGGATAATTTCTTCCCCGAAAATTTCACAAATGGCGGAGTAGCTCAGTTGGTTAGAGCAGCGGAATCATAATCCGCGTGTCGGGGGTTCAAATCCCTCCTCCGCTACAATTATTACCCCGGCTTCTTAAACACCATCAGCCGGTAGGTTTTATACTCCATGAATTATTTCAACAAGATCATTTTCATAGTTTTTGAAAAAGTGCCTGCCTCCATTTTATAAAAATAGATACCAGCAGCAACAGGAATACCGCGTTCATCGAGACTGTCCCACACTATTGTTTTTAATCCTATGGGCATTTCTTCATTAACAAGAGTTCGCACATGGCGGCCCAATAGATCATAGAGATCAAGACGGATATGGCCGCTTTCCGGAACTTCAAATACGATAGTTGTATTTGGATTGAATGGATTTGGGTAGTTCTGATGCAATGCAAATTCTCTTGGGATATATTCAATCACTGCCTGCTTTGTAATTTGCGTAACAACATCATTATCGGAGCCCATCGCACGAAAGCTGACTAGAATTTCTTCGTGATGTTTGCTTGAACGGAATGCGGCTGGAATAGAAATTGATTCGTTATCACTGCCTGCAGCCATTAAGGTTAAAAGCCCTCGCTCTTTTGCATCATGGCTTAGTTGGATATCTGAGAGATCTTGAGGCAGGGTAAAGGATATCGCCTGAGGATCATATTTTATTTGCACCTCGTAAGCTAAAGCAGTAGATGGAATGGAAATGAAAAGTGAATCATCTCGGCCTTCAAGCAATATGCTCTCACCGAAAGTATCCCATTCCACGAGCGCTGTATTTGAGTTAGTAAGAGACCAGTTGCCTTCCATGATAAAGCCCATGATATCCTCAATGTTATACTGACCATCGGGTTGAACGGATAGATGCGGTACATTTCCAACAAAGGGCCCCAGTTCCAGATAAGTATTTCCCTGATCCCATTCAGATACAAATCTGGAAAGATCCCCAACCTCTATCGCGCCGGATGAATCGTAGTCAGCAAGCATGAGAGTAGTATACAGAAAACTGATATCATCTCCCGGATTCCCATCCCCATCCCCGTCAAGGTTGTACCCATAAATATTGGTTACATTTGCACTGTTTAAGGAAATGCTTAAGGTATCCATTGTATAGATGGAACCGGAAAAATGAAAGACTGCCCGCATGGTTTCCTCTGAATAGCTTAATGAATCAAAAAGGCTTTCTGAATGTTTTGTAGATAATAAAATATTATCTGCTGAAACTGTGAGTGGATCCATATTTTGAGAGAATTGCAGTGATAATGCAGACTCCATCCAAGACAATGTAGCCGGCGACAGTGATGACACCTGCGGATATACAATTATTATCCGGTAGGGCTGCATCACCGATGTATCTCTAAGCCCAACAGCATCTTCCGCTATAACACGTAATGCAGCAGTATTGGTGGGTGCGTCCGGCACCAGCCAGTTAAAATTGGTATCTGATCCTGCAATTGTTGATACAGCATTCCAGTTGACCCCGTTATCCGATGAATAATCAAAATAAATTAGTTCCAGACCAACGTTATCCGATCCTTCCCAGGAAATGGTTGCGGTCCCTCCTATTACCAAATCTTCGTCTGCAGATGGGCCGGTCATTGCAATCGAAGGTGGTGTGTTATCTGACACCGTAAAGTTTGGGCTAATGCTCTCACCCGAATTCCCCGCAGCATCTTTGGCAATTGTTTTCACTTGGGCACTGGTTGTTACACCCGCAGGAATAGCAATATCAATGTTAGAAACGCTGGAATCCGATACAGATTCTTCAAGTGTGTATGAAGTACCGCCGTCATTGGAGTAATAAACCAAAATCGAATCAACACCTATATTGTCGATTGCATTCCATTCTACAGTCAATGCTTCATACTCTGGAACTGTGGCGCCGCTCAATGGCGCTAGGATTTGCACTTCAGGCTGGTCATTATCAACGATCACAAATACATCAGTCGTATCACCTGAAATGAGACCCCATTCATCTATAGACTGAACAGCAATTCGGTTTTGATTGTACAAAATATTTGGCGCCACCCATTCATACGTAAACACATCACCGTTTGTTGAATCCAGAATACTGTAATTCTGTCCGTCATGTGTAATAAACAAGGTATGTTTTACAATATCGGATACATCCGTTGATGACCAACTGGTTGTAACCGTGTCCATCGTTCCTGCTTCGGCAATATCATCAACTGCAACAATGGGCGGTAGATTATCATAATAGATCTCCAAAATATTGCTTGCCAAAATCCCGTTACCGGCAAGATCGTATACACTGTTTTCAATGAGAGATATGCTTACGGTTCCATCTTCTTCGGGAATGATACTGACTTGATACAATGAATCGGCGCCTGAAATACCGCCAACCGATCCATTACCAACAGTAATATTACTTTCTTCAACGTTGGCTACAGGCTCAGTAAAGGCAATTTCGATATCAAACGGTGAACTGTTTGTTGGGGTTGATTCACTTGAAGAAAGGGACACAGATGGGCGACTGCTGTCATACACAATGCTGAACTGAGATGCAGCGAGGTTGCCGTTACCTTCATCATCCAGCGCTGCATTTTCAGCTATATCAACCGTAACCGTGCCATCTCCAGCAGGTGTGATATTAAACGAATAACTTGCACCTGAACCGGAGAAATTGCTTATAGATCCATTGCCTATCGTTACATCGCTTTCTTCAAAGCCAGTGATATCTTTACTAAAACTAACTGAAATTGGAATTGGGGAACTATTTGTGGGTGTGGTATATGCAGTTGAAATAGTGACAACAGGTGCAAAATTTGTCTTTATATCCAGATCATCCACCCATGCATTTCCTACAAAATCTGTTTCAATACTAATTGTATGGCTGCCGGCAGGAATGGTAGTCTCTTTTTCCACCCAGGTTGAGCCGGGGTCTCCCACATTGCCAAAGGCCCAGCTTTCTGTACCATCTACCTTAAAATAAATGCGTATGGCATCACCTGCCTGTTTTTTAACCCATAGTCTAACGACTACTTCAGAATTAAAAGTGAATGATTGAGTCAATTGATCACCATAACCGTAACCCCCTACATCCGAACGGGCAGCGCTACCTGAATATCCACTTGCATCTATGTACCATTCTTCATTTGAAAAGGTGGAATTAGTAGTATTTATCCAATCTGACAGGTCTTCAAAATCATCTTCATACATATTGCTGTCATAGATAAATGAAAACTGAGTTGCTTGAGTATTACTATTGCCTGCTGAATCCTGTGCTACATCACTATTTATGTCAATTGTCACATCCCCATCTGATAAAGGCATCAAGCCAAAAGCATACAAGGATTCTGACCCGGTAAAATTGGATATAGAACCATTACTTACCACGATGTCAGTCAACTCAAATCCCGAGACGCTTTCGCTAAACTCTACCGATATTGATACTTCACTTGAATCAGTTGGTGATGTTAAATCTGACGATATTGAAACCGTGGGTTCAACGCTATCATATACGAAGCTGTATTGACCAGCGATATTTCCACTGCCATTTAAAGTGCTAATTGCAACATCATTTGGTATGGATACGGTAACTAGACCTTCTCCTGAAGGCGTTATTTCAGCATTATAATCGGCAGCACTTCCAGAAAAAGAGGTAACGGTGCCATTCGTTATAGTTAAATCACTGGATTCAAAACCTGTAACAGGAATCGAAAATGTAATCGTAATTGGTACAGGCGTCACATTGGTTATGGAACTGATCGTTGATGTCATAATTGGCAGTGGGTTTTGCGGATAATAATACGGCCCCATATCCATTCTAGTGCCATCGGGGTCCTGGTCGTCTATATCCGTCGTGTAGTCTGACCCGTCACCATCTAAATCAGGATCACCAGTGTCAATGGCAGGTGATTCTTCCTGAAGTGAGAAATCCCATATATCGTATTGACCCGTACTTGTAAATAAAGGATCGTCAGTTAATATTCCATCCCCAAAATTAAGTGTCGTCGAACCAAATCCAGCAACGGAGTTAGTCCCGTTTTCCAGTATTGAATAATCAAGCGATAATTCGGTGGTTGCACTGGCAACACCCATTTTAATTACATAATTCTCA
>JASLML010000018.1 GCA_030746535.1 Fidelibacterota bacterium | reverse complement strand
AACAAATCGGCGCCCATTCCGGCTACATCGCCAACATTGTCCCCGACATTATCAGCAATCGTTGCAGGGTTTAGCGGATGATCTTCCGGGATTCCTGCTTCAACCTTTCCAACTAAATCTGCACCAACATCGGCTGCCTTGGTATAAATACCGCCGCCAACGCGGGCAAACAGAGCAATGGAAGATGCGCCTAATGAAAACCCTGAAATCACTGTTAAAATTCTCGGGTAATCCGCATCAAAATGAAATTGATAAAATGTGAATAAACCGCCTAAGCCTAACACACCTAATCCTACAACAGACAGGCCCATTACTGACCCTCCTGTAAAAGCGACATTAAGCGCGGGAGCGAGGCCTGTTCTTGCAGCATTAGTTGTCCTGTTATTTGCTTTTGTCGCAACGCGCATTCCGAGGAATCCGGCAAGCCCTGAGGTAAGAGCACCTATTCCGAAGGACAGAGCAATCAATTCGCTTGATCCTTCTTTTCCTGCATTCGCAAACCCAAGAAGAGCAGCAACAACTAAAACAAATACAACCAATACTTTGTATTCCGCTTTTAAAAAGGACATCGCGCCTTCTGCGATATTTGCACCTATTGTTTTCATGCGGTCAGTGCCTTCATCCTGTTTTGAGATCCAGCCTGTCTTCCAGGAAGAATACAGCAGCGCCACCACACCGGCGTTAAGCACCATCCATAAATATATTGTCACTTCGTTCATAGTTCGTCAGTTCCTTATTTAATTAAATTGATTCATCGTTTTGGTAATTCCGTTTCGCATGATTGACTCTGCTGCATCGGCGGAAATCTGTACCATTTCGTTAGCTTCAGGCTGATCTGTTTTTCTGAATGCCTTTAAGACATATTTTTCTGCCGGCCGTTTCTGATCTGATGCTGCAACACCGAAACGAAGCCTGGGGAACTGTGTATTCCCCAAACAGTAAATCACAGATTCCATCCCGCGATGGCATCCATCGCCGCCTTTTGGGCGAACACGAATCTTACCCAGTGGCAAGTCCACATCATCTACAACAATGTGTAAATCCGAAAGTGAGAGGCCAAATTCGCTAACGAAATGCTTGACGGCGCGGCCGCTAATATTCATTCCTGTAGTCGGTTTCATTAGCAAGGCCTTTCTATCGCCGCCTTCCGCAAAAACATAATCACCTTTCCCGGGATTGAAACTGATGGACCAGCGCCGGGACAGTTCATCCACCACCCAAAAGCCTGCATTATGTTTTGTGTTTGCGTATTCACTTCCGGGGTTACCTAAGCCAACAAAGGCGATCATGAGCCCTCTTTTTCACCCTTTTTATCATCTGAGGATTCTTTCTTATTGTCGCCATCAGCTTTTTCTTCGCCTTCTGCCGCCTCTTCACCTTCTGCCGGTTCTTCGCCTTCTTCAAGTTCTTCACCCTCTTCGCCTTCTTCGCCTTCTTCGAGTTCTTCTTCCGGAAGTTCGGGTTCGACTTCGGTGATCGGAGGCTGAATCGTTACCACGGTAGTGTCCTCGGCAGTAACAACCTCAATTTCATCACCGAGTGAAATGTCGCTTACGGTGAAATTGTGGTTGATTTTAAGTGAGGTGATGTCGATGGTTGCATTCTCAGGCACATCTGTCGGAAGACATTGGATATCCAAAGTCGTCAAATTCTGCATTAATACGCCACCTTCTTTAACACCTTCGGCTTCGCCTTCTAATACAATTGGAATGGAAATTCCGATTTTCTCGGTCATCCGCACGCCTTGAAGGTCGACATGAATAATTTCCTCTGTTACCGGGTGATACTGCACGGATTTTACCATGACGTACCGCTTGCGGCCGCTGAGTTCCACTTCAAAAATATGGCTTCCGCTGTGAATCGCTTTGTTAAAGATACTTTTGTCTAAAACTAAATTTTGATTCTCCTCACCGTGAAAATAAAAGACTGCGGGTATCTTGCCTTCTGACCTAAGTGATTTCGATGCTGCTCCGCCAAGCACATCGCGTGTGTCAATTGTTAATTCCGTGTAGTTTGCCATTATTGCACTCCTTACTAAAACTCAAACAGTGCGCTTACCGATTCACCTGTGTGAATGCGCTGTATCGCCTGCCCAAAAATTTGAGAAACTGTAATTACTTTCATTCGATTCATTAATTTTTCTTTTGGGATCTCGACCGTGTCTGTTACAATCAAATTGGCTATGCCGGAATCTTTTATTCTGTCAACGGCAGGGCCTGATAAAAGTGCATGCGTTGCAATTGCGGTAACAGATTTTGCGCCGTGTTCCTTGGCCGCATTTGCTGCGTTTACTGTTGTGCCTGCCGTGTCAATCATATCATCAATGATCAACACGTGCCTGTCATTTAATTCGCCGATTAAATGGGTTACTTCCGCGCGGTTGTGTTCGTATCTCCGTTTTTCAATCAAAGCGAAGTGCATTCCCATATGTTTTGCATACGCCTGACTCATAAGAGCAGAGCCGACATCGGGAGAAAGGACAACGCTGTTTTCGGGGTCGAGTCCTAAATTTTTTATTTCTTCAAGCAGAACCATCCTACTATACAAATGGTCAAACGGAATGGTTGCAAATCCTTGTATCTGTGTGGAATGAAGATCCATGGATATCAGCCTGTCCGCACCGGCGGAAGTAAACATATCAACAATAACACGTGAAGAAATTGGAACCCGCGGCTGGTCTTTCCTATCCTGACGGCCGTATCCGAAATAAGGGATAACAGCTGTAACTCGCTTTGCAGATGCCCGTATTGCAGCATCCAGCATAAGCGTCAGCTCAAGGATATTTTGTGCAGGAGCATTTGTGGACTGGATGATGAAAACGTCGTCACCGCGAATATTCTTTTCAAACTTTATCCAAAGTTCTCCATCTGCAAAATTCTTTATGGAAACTTCGCCAAGCGGAATGTCAAGATAATCAGCAATCCCCTGCGCAAGCGCTGGATTACTGCGTCCTGAAAAAAGTTTTAATTTTCTTTCACTCATAATTTTTCTTCTAGCTGCCGGGCTTGGATTCGAACCAAGATTAACGGCTCCAAAGGCCGCGGTCCTGCCATTAGACGACCCGGCAATCGCTGGGACGGGTGGATTTGAACCACCATCATCCGGATTAACAGTCCGGTGTCTTGCCGTTAGACCACATCCCAATGGGTCGTTTCTGAAAACGGGTAATTCGGTTGTTTTGAGATTAAACGGGGGAAGTGAGAACAGTACGATATTGGGGTTTGAAATTTTGCTCCGCCTCTTTGGCTGAGGCATCGTCGCTGAAAATTCCAAACACAGTCGAACCGCTGCCCGACAGACCCGCGAACACTGATCCGGATGATTCAAGTCCGGACTTTATGCCGCCAATCTCTGGATGTGCAGGAATTACCACATCTTCGAAATCATTCTCAAACAGCTTAAAAGGGATTGTATCCTCTTCTAAAAGGTCGGCGAAATTAGGATATTGAACTGTACCCTCCAACCGCTTTTTATATTGCCCATAAGCCCAGGATGTATTGACGGAAAATCCAGGAATGACAAGTAAATAATATCCCTCAACTTTGTTAGATGCAGGTGTCAGTTTTTCGCCGATACCGCTACCAATTTGCGTACCGCCGCGGATAAAAAACGGAACATCGGCGCCAATCCGAAGAGCTATCGCTTCCAGTTCATTTTCAGATAAATCAAGGGAATAAAGTTTATTTAACCTTTTCAGCACCGTTGCGGCATTGGAAGAGCCTCCGCCCAAGCCCGAACCTTCAGGAATGTGTTTTTCGAGATGTATGGAAACACCTCCAACGTGCGGGTATTCCTCTTTTATGGCCTGCCATGCCTTGAAACATGTATTGGATTCATCCGTCGGCGTATTCTGATTTTTTGCGGTAATTTTGCATCCGGATTTTGATTTGCTAATTCGAACAGAATCTCCGAATTCAAGTTCCTGGAAAAGGGTGTGAATATTATGGTATCCGTCTTTGCGCTGATCCAGGATTTTCAGGCCGATGTTCACCTTTGCCGGCGAGGTAATTGAAATGTCAGTCATGTTTTCAGGCGGGATTCAGGGTGGCAATTGCCATAGCTGCTACACCTTCGCCTTTGCCGATAATTCCCAGCTTATCAGTAGTAGTCGCTTTTATGGAAACCGCAGACTCGTCAACCTGAAGCGTATAGGCAATCTGGTAACGCATTTGCGGAATAATATCTGCTAATTTCGGTTTTTCCAGTATGATGGTGCTGTCAATGTGCGTTATGGCAAACCCGGCATTCTCAGCTTCCTCGAGAGCATGTGTAAGAAATTGTCTGCTATCGGCATTTCTCCATTTTTCATCTTCACTTGGAAAAAATGATCCGATATCTCCCAAACTGGCTGCTCCAAGAATAGCATCTACAATCGCATGAATCAGTACGTCGCCGTCTGAATGGCCGACGGTTCCTTTTTCCGATGGTATTGCAACACCGCCGAGAATCAATTTTTCTCCTTCTGCAAGCGGATGCACATCAAATCCTATCCCGGATTTAGTCAATGAGCCCCGTCTCCAGTGTTTTCCAATCCTGCTGATTCGTAATCTTTATATTATCAGCCAGACCTTCAATTATTTTTACTTTTCCGCCAACCATTTCTACTAGCGCAGATTCATCTGTTCCTATAGCATCATTGTTGTCTGCATTCTCAAATGCATGTAATAAAATATCGCGGTGAAACGCCTGAGGAGTTTGAGCCAGCCAAATGTGATCCCTGTTTAATGTTGCGGTGATGATATCTCCATCCGCTCTTTTTACTGTATCTGAAGCCTTCATCGCAGTAATACATCCGTCATGATTTTTACATCCGTTGATGGTGTCCCTTATCAGCTGCTCTGTAACAAGCGGGCGTGCGCAGTCATGAATACAAATAATATCGCAGTCATCAGATAGTGCGTTTATTCCATTTCGGACTGAATTCTGCCGTATGGATTCTCCTGCAGTTACCGTAACGGAAGCGGATCCGACAATGGACTGCATTTCCCGCGAAATTTTGTCCACATCTTCCTGGGGGACTGCAACGGAAATTTCCGAAATGAGGCTGCAATCCAGAAAAGGAGCAATGGTTGTATAAAGAAGGGGGCGTTTGCCTAACTGCTTAAACTGTTTTTTTTCTCCAAAGCGCTGCCCGGAACCGGCGGCCGGGATTACGGCGCCAACTTTTCCCGGGAACTCCATCAGAGAATAAGCATTGCGTCGCCGTAACTCAGAAAGCGATAATCATTTTTCTTCGCTTCTCTGTACGCTTTCATTATCAGATCGCGGCCTGCAAAAGCAGAAACCATCATAATAAGTGTACTTTTGGGCTGATGGAAATTCGTTATCATGCCGTCAACCATTTTGAAATCATACGGCGGATAAATGAATTTGTCAGTCCAGCCGCGCTTTGGCGTTACCTGAAATCCGGAAACAACCACGGTTTCCAGCGCCCGCACGGTTGATGTGCCGACTGCAAATACATTGCGTCTTTTCTTTTTTGTTTCATTAATCATCAACGCAGTTTTTGGGGTCACCTGAAAATACTCGGAATCCATCTGATGCCGGTTCAAGTCCTCTACCTGAACAGGGCGAAATGTACCAAGCCCTATATGGAGCGTTACATTGCTGTGTTTTACACCTTTCTTTTCAAACCGGTTCAGCAATCCTTGGGTGAAATGCAAACCTGCGGTGGGCGCCGCAACCGCTCCACGCTCGGCCGCGAAAACTGTCTGATAGCGCTTTTTATCCATCGTTTCCGGTTCTCGGGTGATATAAGGTGGAAGGGGAGAAATGCCAACGCGGTCTATGATATTGTAAATATGATCACCTTCATATTCAAACCGAACCACACGTCCGCCTGAAACCGTATTGTCAATCACATCGCAATGAAAGTTTTTTGAAAACATGAGTTTATTTCCAATGCGTACTTTCCTTGCTGGGCGGACCATTACTTCCCAGAGGTCGTTTTCCAGCTCCCTCAGGAGGAAGACCTCAACTTTCGCATCCGTTCGGTCTTTTGTAGCATAAAGCCTTGCCGGAAATACCTGCGTATTGTTGGTGATAATTAAATCATTTTTTCTCGTGTACTGAACAATGTTGCTGAACTGCTTGTGCTCAATCTCGCCCGTATCACGATGCACTACCATTAATTTTGCACGATCCCGCTGCTTTGCCGGATACTGTGCTATGTATTTTTTTGGCAGGGGATATTCAAAATCAGCCAGTTTAAACTTTGGTTTTTTATTAATCATTCGAACAGCCTTTCCTGTTGTTTTCCTGATGGGGATTTGCCCAGCAGAGTAAAGGCTCGTTCCTGAGCTAGGCGTCCTCTGGATGTCCGCTGGATAAATCCTTCTTTAATTAAAAAAGGTTCATAAACATCTTCAATTGTGTTGGCATCTTCACCGATGGCAACTGATAGGGAGCTGACGCCAACCGGCCCTCCCTGAAATTTGTCTATGAGTGTTGATAAAATTCTTCGATCCATATCATCGAGCCCGTATTCGTCAATACCCATCGATGCGAGGGAATCTTTTGCCACTTCAATCGTAATCTTACCGTCCGCTTTCACTTCAGCATAATCTCTTGTTCTTCGCAAAATTCGATTCGCGATTCGGGGTGTCCCGCGCGATCTGCGGCCTATTTCTTTTGCGCCAGCTTCATCAATATTCACTTCCAGTATTCCCGCGGACCGTATGACAATTTCATAGAGAGCATTATGATCGTAATAATCAACCCGCAGTACTACGCCGAACCTGTCTCTCAGCGGAGAAGTAATATTCCCGAGCCGAGTTGTGGCGCCGACAAGGGTGAATGGCTCAAGATTAAGCTGAACGCTTCTGGCGCTCGGCCCTTTATCTATCATGATTTCAATGCGGTAATCCTCCATGGCAGAATACATATATTCCTCCACGACCGAATTCAGTCTGTGGATTTCATCAATAAAAAAAACATCGCGATGCTGTAGATTGGTGAGCATACCTGCAAGATCACCGGCGCGTTCCAGGACGGGGCCAGAAGACTGGCGCAGTTCGGAAGAAAGCTCATGAGAAATGATATTTGCCAACGTCGTCTTTCCAAGTCCCGGAGGCCCGAAAAGCAGTACATGGTCTAAGGATTCGCCGCGCTTATTTGCCGCTTCGATGTAAAGTTTAAGACTATCCACCACTTCTGTTTGTCCTATAAAGTCCTCAAACTTCGAAGGGCGAAGGGTGCTTTCTACAGCAATATCGTCTTCGAGGCGGGTGGGGTCGGTTACGTAAGAATCAGACATGAATTACAGATGAAATGGTTGAAATTGACATGGTTGCGAGTCAAGAAGATACATAATGAATCAAGGGGTCGCCAAGAAAAGACTGAAATCAGTTTTCAGGAATTTCTGATTTTATTTTCGACAAACGCTTTTTCCGATTTTTAGCAAAGGCCTTAATTCCCTTTAATACACTTTCAGGATCAAGTTGGGCTTCCGCTACAATTTCATCCAATGATCCACCTGTCCGCCATCGGTTATCCCAGTCCGGGCTTAACGTGTATTCATGAACAATTCTATTTGATGTCCATTTCTGCATCAGCCTTCTTGCGCTGTTTGTAATAATCATAGAATCATACCAATCTGCTGCAGTCATAATGGAATCTCTGTAAGTTTTGGGTTGCAGTTGAAACAGCCCCCAGGAAATGGCAGCAACAATTTTTATGTTCGGACCATTCTCCTTTAGCTGCGGAAGGATGCTGACAACGGAATTTGTGGAACTTGTGCCGCGGACTATCACTACACCTTCTTTTTCCTTATCCGAATCATAATCCTTAATAAGGTACGCGCCTTTACTTGCATCAAAGTGGGGATCCATTCCAAGAGCTTCGCGATCCGGAATCTCAACAGGAGGGCGTGTCAAATGAACTGCAATAATCGGCACGTCGGTGTGGAGGGCCGCCGCAAGAGCCGGTGCAACTTCATTGTGTTCCCACGGATGAATATTCAACACATGCCCATCTGGAAATAGCTGTGTCACTCCGGGAGAAAATATTCCGAAATGCGTTCTGCTGTCCTCTGCCGTTTCAGGACCTGAATGACCAACAACCCAAATTAATTTCCCGACCTTTAAATCCGAATCCTGCGCAATCTGGCTGAACAGCCTTATCGGACCGTACTTAAGATAGCTGAAGGAACCGTATGTACTCATTGCTCCGTAGAAACCACAAAAAGAATTATAGGGATTTTCGCTGAAATTGACAGTGGCAAGGCCGGCCATCATACCCGCATTTGTGAATTCGGTAATTCCCTGCGGCATCAGCGGACTTTCGGGATTGGTATTTTTGTTAAAAAGCCCGAGGTCCGGCGAACCATCCCAGCCTTTGGCAAACCCGGATATATTGGTGGAATCTGCAAGATCAGCGCTCATTGCCACAACCAGCGGTCTGCCTGTTTTTTCAATGGCCCGTGTATTGATGTAGCTCGCAGCTTTTGAAAAACCGATACGGTTTGGCGCTTTTTCCCCCGGTTTTAGAAATAATCCGTTCGGCAAATCATCTTCGCTTATAATAGATGAAATATCAATTGGATCTGCCGATTTAAATTTCCATGAATTGCCGTCATCTGGAACTGAATTCCCCAAGTCCACAAGTGTATCGGATAAATAATCCACCAATTCCTGATTGGTTTCCATGACTGAAAAAACGGATGAAAACATTGATCCGGCTTGTTCCAGTTGTTCATCCCATGTGTCGGGCGCTCCCTGCCCCATATGCTCAAAATCAATATTGTATTTTTCTGAAAAATCTTCCTTCGTTTTCCAAAAGAATTCTGAATTCCTGTTATGAGCGGCTCCGTGGCTGTTATGGTCATACTTATAATAGCCGCGCCCCTTTCGCATCTTTGCATAAATCATTTTTGGCTGATCCGGCGCCGCGTTTTCTACCAGCAGTTTATAATACGCATCAGTCAGCGATTCCCAGTCTTCTCCGTTCATCGTTCCTTCAACATGCCACCCGTGAGAACCAAACCAGTCTTCGGGGGTTCCGTACATAATTGAACTGAACGGGCGATCATCTATTCCGTAATCATTCCAGTCCATAAAATAAACGAGATTCCCAAGGCCCAATCCCCAGGCTGAGTTGATAGTTTCGTGTGAAGCGCCTGTGGTAAAACCGCCCTCGCCTTCGAAGGCAAATACTTTTACATCCGGCACATTGGCGTATTTTAATGCCAGCGCTTCGCCGGCAGCAGCCGGTGAGCCGTGTCCGCTGGGACCTGTGTTGAACTTAAAGAAAAGTGTTTTGCCTTCCATTTCTGCGTGTCCGGGAAGTCCCTTGTTCCGCCTGAGGGTCAGTAAATCTTCCCAAACCAATTGAAAGCCTTCTCCTTTAAAATGTGTGTATTTTGAATCACCGGTCTGTTTGAATTTTATCCGCATAGCTTCGTTTAAAACAGCGAGCGTTGCGTATACCACAGGATTCGCGTGGCCCGCAACAAGCACATATCTGTCAGCAAGCCGTTTACCCGCATCGCGAATATCCCAGCGCATAGCCCCGGAAAGAATAGTTGCAACCATGCCGTGGACTTTGGACCTTGAACCGCCAGGGTGTCCGCTTTGACGTAGGTTCAGCATAATATCAATACACTGATCAATGAGATCTTTTGTTACTTCCCAGTGGGGGAATACTGTTTTCAATTCATTTGGCGGCTTCATGATTTTCCATTCATTTTTTTCATGTTAATGACAGGATGCAAAAACTGTGCTGTGTAGGATTCCTTTTTCTTAATCAAATCTTCCGGTGTTCCGGAAAAAATAATTTCACCGCCGGCATCGCCGCCTTCCGGACCTAAATCAATGATCCAGTCCGCTGACTTAATCACGTCCAAATTGTGCTCAATAACAATGACCGTATTCCCTTTGTCCACCAGCCTTTGCAGCACAGATAAAAGCATGTTCACATCCTCAAAATGAAGTCCCGTTGTCGGTTCATCCAAGATATAAAGTGTTCTGTCTCTGTTTGCTTTTGATAATTCTGTTGCAAGCTTTACGCGCTGTGCTTCACCGCCAGAGAGCGTTGTTGCCTGTTGACCTAGGCGGATATAGCCAAGGCCGACATCATACAGTGTGGTCAATTTCTTTTTTGCTGATGGAATATTTTTGAAAAAATCCAAAGCCTCTTCCACAGACATGTCGAGCACATCGGCTATTGTTTTCCCTTTGTAACGAATTTCCAATGTTTTTTGGTTATACCGGGCTCCTTTGCAAACTTCACAGGTTACATACACATCCGGTAGGAAATTCATTTCAATTTTAATAATGCCGTCCCCTTCGCAGGATTCACATCTGCCGCCTTTTACATTGAATGAAAATCTGCCAGGTTTATAGCCACGCATTTTTGATTCCGGAAGCTGGGAAAAAAGATCACGAATAAATGTGAAAACACCGGTGTATGTAGCAGGATTGGATCTCGGTGTACGGCCGATTGGCTTTTGGTCAATATCTATCACCTTATCCAGATAGGCCAAGCCATCGATGGCATCAAACGGCAGAGGATAAGTTCTCGCACGATTTAATTCCCTCGCCAATACAGGGTAAAGCGTTTCATTTATAAGCGTGCTCTTTCCGCTGCCGGAAACACCGGTGACAGCTACAACTTTTCCAAGAGGAAAGGACACTGTCAGCTTATTCAAATTGTTTCCTCTTGCACCTTTCAATGTGAGCGCTTTCCCGTTTCCGTTCCGCCGCTGCGGAGGAATTGCGATTTTCTTTTTTCCGGATAAATATTTTCCTGTGATGGATGACTTGCATGTTAGAATTTTTTTCGGAGGGCCCGAATATACAACTTTGCCTCCGTGCTCGCCGGCCCCCGGCCCGAGATCAACAAGCACATCGGATTCTTCCATTGTTTCTTTATCATGTTCTACCACCAGAATGGAATTCCCTAAATCACGTAAAACTTTCAGCGTATTAAGCAGTCTGGAATTGTCTCTCGGATGAAGCCCAATAGATGGCTCATCGAGAATATAAAGTACTCCTACCAGCTGTGAGCCAATCTGCGTCGCAAGCCGGATTCGCTGCGCCTCGCCGCCGGAAAGGGTGGCTGCAGCGCGGTCAAGGGTCAAATATTCCAAGCCTACATTTACAAGGAATTCCAGCCTGTTCTGCACTTCTTTCAGTATTTGATGGGCTATGATTGCGTCTGTTTTAGAAAGGTTAAGATTGGAAAAGAATTTTTGCGCCTTGGCGATGGACAATGATGAAATTTCACCAAGGTTTTTATCATCGACTTGCACAGCCATACTTTCCGGACGCAATCTTGACCCGGTGCATTCAGGACAGGGCTTCAGGCTCATAAACTGTTCTATCCATTCCCTGATATGTGATGACTGCGTTTGATTATATCTGCGGTTAAGATTATGAATCGCACCTTCCCACCCGCCGCTGTAGGTGCCGGTCCAGCGTTTTGATGAATATTTCATTTTAAAGACATTGTCTCCTGTACCGTACAAAAGCATGTGCCGAACGTTCTTATTCAGTTTTAGCCAGGGTGTGGTAAAATTAAACTGATAATGTTTGGACAAACTTTTAAGAATGCTTCCGTACCAATTCCCCCGCGGCTGTTCGCCGAGCGGTGCAATTGCACCCTGAATAATTGATTTTGATTTATCCGGGACCACGAGCTCAGGATCTACTTCTCTGTGAGCGCCCAATCCGTCACAATGGGAACAGGCGCCGTACGGCGAATTGAAAGAGAACATGCGCGGCGACAATTCTTCCATGGATACTTCGCAGTGCGGACATGCAAAATGTTCGCTGAAAAGATGATCCTTCCCGGGAAGCTCCTGTATGATGATAAGCCCAGATCCGATTTTTAATGCCAATTCTACAGATTCTACAAGACGGTCTTTATAGTCGCCTTCCAATGCAATTCGGTCTACGACCACTTCAATGGAGTGTTTTTTATTTTTTTCAAGGGGAATGTCACCTTCCAGCTTGTGAATTTTCCCGTCTACCCTCACGCGTAAAAATCCTTCTTTCGTTACCTGCTTAAAAACACCTTTATGTTCGCCTTTCCTGCCGCGCACAACAGGCGCAAGAATGTTCAATCCTGTTTTTGCGGGAAACTTGCATACACTTTCAACGATTTGCTGAACGGTCTGCCTTTGGATCGGGCGCGCGCATACCCAGCAAAACGGCTTGCCAATATGAGCAAACAAAAGCCGTAAATAGTCATGAATTTCGGTTACTGTTCCAACGGTTGACCTCGGGTTGCGCTGTGTGGATTTTTGCTCAATCGAAATTGCAGGTGAAAGACCTTCAATATGGTCCATGTCCGGCTTTTCCATTAACCCGAGAAATTGCCTCGCGTATGACGACAAAGATTCTACATAACGGCGCTGTCCTTCCGCATAAATGGTGTCAAATGCGAGAGAGGATTTTCCTGATCCTGAAAGACCGGTTATAACAACAAGTTTATCGCGGGGAATGGACAGATCAATATTTTTCAGATTGTGCTGCCTTGCGCCTTTAATAACGATATTATTGTCTGATTTGCTCATCTAATGCTCATGAATTCTTAAATGGACAGCATGAAATTTACCTTCATGAGAAAGGGATTCAAAAAAAGATTTACATTTTACCATATAGAACATTTATAGAATTGAAACTAAGTAAAATATGACCCTACATTTGGAAGTGAGCACAATAAAAAATCAGCTACTCATATCCATGCCGCACATGCAGGATCCGTATTTCGGCCGAGCCGTCGTTTTGATTTGTGAACATACTAAAGACGGGGCGATGGGTTTAATTGTAAACAAGCCTTTTGAGGACCCGGAGCTGCAGGATTTGTTTGAGCACCTTTTTACTAAAGAGGAAGAGTTTTTACAGCTGATTCCAAAGATTTACTTTGGAGGCCCTGTTCTGATTGAAAGGGGAATTGTGCTTCATTCATCTGTTTATCAAACGGACGGAACTGTGAAGCTTTCGGATGAATTCGCAATGACAAGCAACAGGGAAATTCTTCAGGATATTGCCTACAAAAAGGGTCCTGCGTTTTACAAACTGATGCTTGGACACGCGGGATGGGCAAGCGGTCAGCTTGAACGGGAAATCGAAAACGGCGATTGGCTTTTGCAGTCCACAACACAGGATTTTATTTTTAACACCCCAGAAGCAGACCAATGGAATACAGCAATTAATTCCTTTGGAATTGATATGTCCCATATTTCCGGGCGTGGCGGCGTGGCATAACCTTTATCACTAAATCATGAAAAAATATCTTGCTCCCGCAGCGGTGATTTTTGCCGCATTTCTCTGGAGTCTTGATGGGTTTCTGAGGCAAAATCTCTCAGACATTTCATCTCTTTTCATTGTAGCGGCTGAACATGCTATCGGCGCACTGATTTTCCTTCCCTTTTTGATTCGCGGATGGAAAAACATAAAACTCCTTAATCAGCGGACATGGGGATCAGTATTTTGGATAAGCATTTGCGGCGGTGTGCTCGGCACTTACTTCTATACCAAAGCATTAAGTTATGTGCAATACATAGATTTGTCTGTTGTTGTCCTTCTCCAAAAATTTCAGCCTGTATTTGCTATTCTTCTGGCATCGGTAATTTTGAAAGAGCAGCTTTCGAAACGATTCTTGCTGCTTGCTTTGATGGCTCTTTCCGGAGGATACTTGGTTACATTCGGTGTAAATCTAATGGTATTTTCAGACGAAAAAATGCTGATCGCTGCTTTGTTATCGCTGCTTGCGGCCTTCAGCTGGGGAAGCTCCACGGTGCTTGGCAAACATGTGCTTGCTTCTTTGGATTATAAAACTGTCACTGCCCTTAGGCTGATGATAACGGCAATAATAACAACTGTTGTTTTGCTAATTGGGCAGGGATCTATAAGCATAACATCACTTTCTGTTCACCACTGGAAAATAATTTTGTTGATTGTCGTATCCACAGGGGCACTTGCCTTATTTGTCTATTATTACGGACTAAAGCAGCTGCCGGCATCACACACAACTATTTATGAATTATTTTGGCCGCTGTCTGCTGTACTGATTGACTGGGTTTACCGCGGGCGAATGCTGGATCCAGCACAGCTTGCCGGAGCGGTTCTCTTGATTACGGCGATTGTTACATTGACCCGCGAGCCGAGAAGCAATCTTGACTGATTTAACTAAGAATCAGCAAAAAACGAACCTGATCCTGAATTGTGCCCACGAATTCAGCTGGGGGTTCGGCATCGCATTTCATACAACATATGCTGTTGTTCCGCTGTTTTTAAAAACACTTGGAGCGCCTGATCAAATTGTCATTTCCGTAGCAGGGCTTTTCAGTATACTTATCGCTGTGCCGCAGTTTCTTTCAGCAATTGTCGGTAGAAACATAAAGAACCATAAAAAATCTATCATCGGTGCTCATATACTTGTTCTGCCTCCGATATTTACTGCAGGATTTGTATTTGCGTTCTTCGGGCCCACCGGTCCGGGAGCATGGATTTTTTATTACATCTGTTTTATTCTGTACGGATTGGCTCTGGGGTTTATCATTCCAATCTGGACCGAATTTATTTCTCATGTAAATCCGAGAGAAACAAGAGGGCGCTTCCTTGGAATTTCGTTTGCTTTCAACAGCATAGGCGGGCTTGTCGGCGGAATCATTATTAGGGCCATATTGGACAGTTCCATTGCGTTCCCGAATAATTTCGGATGGGGATTTTTATTGATGTTTACATCCGTCACTCTAGGAACCGTACTTTTTATTTGGTATCATTTGAGCAATTCACGGAACAGCAGGCCGCATATTTCCATAGAAGAATTTTGGAAACAGACCAGGGCTGTGTTTCTGCAGCAGAAAAATTTTCGCAGATATCTTATCAGCAGAATTTTTATCACCGCTCATTTCCCCGCAATGTCCATGTATGCGGTTCATGCGCAGGATAAATTCGGTTTTGATATCAGTGAAGCCGGTATTTTTACGGTGATAACCGTAGTGTCTTCCGGTGTGTCAAGCTATTTGATTGGTAAGGTCGGGGATGCATTGGGACATAAAACCGCCATTATTTTGTCTTTTTCGTCCTACCTCGCGGCAGCTGTTACTGCGCTAATGCTGGAAACGATGGCGGGCGTATATGCAATTTTCATTTTTCTGGGGATTGGTCACGGAGGGTTTATGCCTTCTGCCATGAACATGATCTATGAATTCGCTGGGAAACAGGATTCAAAAGTGTATATGGCCATTATAGATACATTTCTGATGCCGTTTACTTTTTCAGCGATCATGCTTGCCGGCTATTTCAAACCGATTGCCGGAACGGATACTATCCTTACTGCCATTGCCGTTAGCGTAGCTGTCGGAGTTACTCTCCTGATTTTTCTTGTAAAAGAGCCTCGGCATCTTACTTCTGATGAGCCGGTTTCCATGATAAACTGATATGAATTTTTGCTTGCCTTTTGTCGGTATTATCCCCCAATTTTACTTAACCGAGGTATGAAAATCATTCAATCAAGAATTACATTTCTGGCTGTAGCACTTCTCTCTCTCAGCGCCTGCAAAGATGAGCCGGCAAGACATGTCGAATTAGGCAATTGGTATGCTCAAAAGGGACTGGTTGACGATGCTATTTTGGAATATCGCGAAGCCGCCAGACTGTATCCGCAAAACCCCAGAGACCTATCACGGGAAGATCTTTCCGCTCTTGCTCAAACGCACCACAATCTAGCGCTCATGTACACGAAAAAAGGCTGGTGGAATTATGCTGTTATGGAAGCTGAAACGTGCTTTGAATTACAGCCTACCGCCGCAAACCATGAACTGGTACAGCTGGTGAAACGGCGGGCAGATCTAGTGGATTCAGATTCCTAAAGCTTAAGTCTGGCAAATATCCACGGGGCGACAAGCCCGATCCAAAGCCCAATATCCGCATACCTGATCCAGTTAAAAATATCCGTATCGGGCAGTATTGTTTTGAGCCCGAGATAAAGCAGTATTGCGCCAGACATCCCTATGAATGCTCTTGCGGTGCCTTGCAGAAGTGTTGAGGACATTTCAAATTTAACCCAAGCCCTTTCGAGATAAAGTCCGGACAGCGTGCCTGCCATAAGTCCGCCGCCTTTCACGGTAAGGTCGTGCCAAAACAGTACAGGGACGGCAGCACCTAAAAACAGAAAAAGAATCGCCATGGGAATTGGCTCAAAATGAACATCGCGTGAGCTCAGCCTTTTTTGCAAATGGATTCCGATAAACAGTGTCGTAAATCCAATCAGCCATCCGGCGAATACATCCTGAATAAAATGCACTCCCAGATACACTCGCGATAGGCCAATCAGAAATATTATCAGTACTGGAATGCGGTAGGATTTTGTTATCCACGCAATATATCCCCAAAGTACCATCGGCGCCTGTGCGTGACCGGATGGAAAACTGAATCCTGTAGCTGCAATCAGCCGGACAGATTTATCAGGGCGCGGAATCGCCCAGTATTCTTTTAATCCAACATTGATCACAAGAGTACAAATCAGCAGCAATACAAGCGGAACAGCGGCATCTTTTCGCCAGCACCAAAAAGCAATGGGCAGTACAAGAATGTAAAACACTTCATTCCCCAGATAGG
Organism: Fidelibacterota bacterium; assembly: GCA_030746535.1. Classification (GTDB taxonomy): domain Bacteria; phylum Fidelibacterota; class Marinisomatia; order Marinisomatales; family TCS55; genus JAAZYX01. The sequence goes on along the minus strand of JASLML010000018.1, from coordinate 15,750 downwards.
TAATGCCGCGCATAAGGTGCACTACAAAAGGAAAATCAACTTGCTGTAAAAACTGGATAAATGTCATTTGGGATACTGTAGAATGGTTGTTTTCTGCATATTCAACAGAAAATTGGCTTTCTCGGTTATTTTAAAATAACTAAAAAGAGCCGGAGCGCGATTCGCCTCCATCACAGTATATAATGGAACAATTGATGAAATCCGCTTCCGGCTGCAGAAGCATGGAAATCGTTTTTGCGATGTCTTCGGGCGTTGTAGTCCTCCGCATGGGATTGCGTTTCTTGGTGTTATCCACCCAATCTTCCCAATTGTCCGTGATTTTTGTCAAAGCGCGCGTTGGCGTTACGCCTGCCTGAACGGCATTAGCAGTAATTCCATGCTGGCCCAACTCCCAGCCGATCTGGCGAATGATAGCTTCCATTGCAACTTTTGCAACACTTACCGGACCGTAGCCTTCCATGGCTACATAATTGCCTTCGCTCGTGAGTCCTAAAATTCTTGAACCTTCACCGATTAATTTTTCATCAAAAAGTTTCTGCGTCCAATACAGCATTGAATTCCCCATAACATGAACGGTCATATCCATCTGTTTTTGGGTGACCGGCTTATCTCCGAAAAAGTTCGTGGTCGTTCCAAACGCAATGGAATGGAGCATAAGCTTCAATGGTTTGCCTCCCGTTATCTCCTTGATCTTTGGGATATACTCATTCATCGTGTCTGCGTCTGCTGCGTTTGTATTCCAAAAATGAACTCTTCCTCCATTGATTTCGGCAATAGCATCGCGCGCCGCTTCCGCTTCTTTTTTTACATCGCCGCGATCGAAATGAAATCCGATGATTCCATAACCATCTTCTGCAAGGCGCTTTGCCGTAGCGCCTCCGTGTCCCGTAGAACATCCAAGTATTAGTACCCAATCTGACATTGTGCCTCCATGCGTTAAACCGCAATTTAGCCACGCTTCCTTTTCACCGCAAAAGAGTAACGCTAATTTCAGGAATAAACGTGTAAATTCTCTTTCCTTCTGTGAAAAACAAATGAATCAAAAATCATCTTATTCAAAAGAAGAGCTTCTAAAAATCAGCGAAGGGATTGTGTTCGGACCGGAAAATGGGAAACTCCCAACGCCTCCAATGCTGATGGTGGACCGCATCACCCATATTTCGGCGGAAGGCGGAAAACACGATAAGGGTGAAATAACGGCAGAGCTTGATATTGACCCAAAACAGTGGTTCTTCGATTGCCATTTTGTCAATGATCCGGTTATGCCCGGATGCCTTGGTTTGGACGGTTTTTGGCAATTAGTCGGGTTCTTCCTTTCATGGTCCGGCGGCAAGGGGCGGGGCCGTGCGCTGGGAGTAAAGGATGTAAAATTCAAAGGGCAGATACGGCCTTATCATGATATGATTACCTATCAAATTGACATTAAAAAATTCATCACACGGCCAACATTTATGGCTTGGGCTGACGGAAGCTTGCGCATCAAAGACAAGGCAATTTATTTTGCCCATGACCTCCAAGTCGGTCTCTTTGAAAAATTAGTGTGGGATACGGGGATGGACCCATCTCTTGATCCATTTTAATACTCTCTTTCCAACCTTAGAAAAACCAAGATAAAATGGCATTACGCTGCGGTATAATCGGATTGCCCAATGTCGGCAAATCAACCATTTTTAATGCGCTTACCAAATCTGCTGTTCCTGCGGAAAACTATCCTTTTTGCACGATCGATCCGCACGTTGGCATAGTTCCCCTTCCGGATCCAAGACTGAACCGTCTTGCGGAAATTTACAAACCGGAAAAAGTAACACCGGCAACTGTTGAATTCACTGATATTGCCGGACTTGTGCGTGGGGCAAGCAAGGGAGAGGGGCTAGGAAATCAGTTTTTAGGACAGATTCGCCAAGTTGCTGCAATTGTGCATATTGTAAGGTGTTTTGAAGATGAAAACACAACACACGTTGAGGGATCGCTTAATCCGGTGAGGGACGCAGAATTAATTGAAACAGAACTGCTTCTAGCCGATATTGAATCTTTGGAAAAACGATTAAACATAACGGAAAAAGCGGCAAAAAATGACAAAACAGCTAAGAAAGAATTTGCAGTCCTGAACCGGCTGTTATCCCATTGCAACAATGGACATCGCGCAAGAACGTTTGCGGCCGATGAGGATGAATCTTCTGTAATTCGCTCGATGCATCTGCTGACGCGTAAGCCGATTCTTTATGTTGCCAATGTTGATGAAGCTGAAATAATTCAGGAAAATCGCGGGCAGTTTTGCCAAACGCTTTTTGATTTCGCTGAAAAAGAGGGAAATCTCGCAATTCGGCTCTGCGGATCATTGGAGCGGGAAATTGCATCGCTTTCGGATGACGAAAAATCTCTGTTTCTTGATGAATACAATTTACCGGAAGAAGGACTGAATAAACTCATTCACGCCGGATTTAAACTTCTTGAACTTGAAACCTTTTTCACAGGCGGACCGAAGGAGGTGCGGTCCTGGACCATAAAAAACAACGCAACTGCACTGCAGGCCGCAGGGGAAATCCATACCGATTTTGAGCGCGGATTCATTAAGGCCGAAGTTTTTCCTTATTCCGAGCTTGACAAGCTCGGTTCCGAAAAAGCGGTTAAAGACGCCGGGATGGCGAAGCTTCAGGGAAGAGACTATGTGGTAAAAGACGGCGACTGTATTTATTTTCACTTTAATGTTTAAGGATCTGCTATGTGGTTTTTTATGATATTGTCCTATGTGCTGCTGGGAATTTCAGCGCTTGGGATTACCGCAATCGGAATAAACCATTATTTTGATTTTTGGGCTCGACAGCACATTACACTGGATATTTTTGTAAGTATCATTTTTCTTGCGGGTCAAACGCTTGTTATGTTCTTTTTTGTCGGCACAGGAGTAAATGTCAGAGAATTCTCGGAAGAGCATTCCGAGCTGGGAGACCGGTTCATTAAAGGAATGCTGGCGCTCAAGCGCAGCTTATATCCGCCGACCATGCTGACAACACTCGTGTTTATGGCAATGGTAATTTTTGACGGCTTGTATTTTATGGGAAGGGTGTCGGAATGGTGGTTTCACATTCTTTATCCTGTTACATATTATTTATTCATTAAATCGACACTTGTGCAGCACAAGAGTTTTATAGGAAGTACAAATATTGTGCTTGCAATGACGGAGCCTTATAGAAAATAAAAAAGGCGGAAAACCGCCTTCTTGTGATAAACTTAATTAATTGAATGGTTTATTCCTCTTCTTCCTCCTCGTACTCATATTCATCTCCGTAATATTCCGGAGGATAGGCGTACATGTATGGATTATAACTCTCGTAATCCCATTCATCTTCCTCTTCTGAAGAGGCATCTTCTTCTTGTTTTAGAACAATGACCTTAGTGTTGTCATCGCTGTCCCCTTCAAGAGCTTCGCGCACAAGCGATTGTTCGTGGCCCGTTAATTTGTGTGCATTGTTATTGGGCGAAAGCGTTCTTTTGAATGCGAATCCCAATAGCACCGTAAAGAAAAGAATAATCAATGACATCAAACCGCCTTCCGGACTTAACTCCAAGCCGCCAAACATATTTTGTGATAATCCATATGAGAGAAAAACGCCAACGGAAAGCAGTGTCCCGAATAGAATGATAATATTGCCTGTTTCCGATGGCGTCGTTATTTCCATAACGGCCATATAAACAAACCATCCCAATATTCCTGCAACCACAAAGATGATTCCGAGAACATATTGTTCGGCAATCAGGGAAAAAATAAATCCACCTAAGGCGCCTAGCGGGAACAGAAATCCGAAGCCTGACCGTAAATTTTCAGACACGGATTTCCTCGATGAATGCCAAGTATTTTTGAAAGGAATTGATAAGAACTTACCTCGATTTAGTTCATGTAAAATTGGCAGTATTTACCTCTAAAAGCAAGAAAATTCGGGTTTTAAAAAATGTTCGGCAATAGCGTAACTTTATGAACTTAAATCCTTAGATCATGTCCAATCGCGCAAAAGTAAATATAGGTGTTATCGGCGTCGGCCACTTAGGTCAGCACCATGCACGGCATCTCGCGAATATCTCCGGCATAAATCTTTCCGGTGTTCACGACACAGATGAATTGAGATGCAAATCCATTGCGGAAAAAAATAAAACAACAGCCTTTACATCAATAGCTGCGATTGTTGAAGCTTCGGATGGGATTTGCGTGGTTACGCCTACACAGACACATGCCGATGTTGCATCTGAGTGTATAAAAGGAGGAAAGCATGTTTTCATCGAAAAACCAATCACACACACCATTGAAGAAGCGAGTAACCTTCTTCAGCTTGCAGACCAGTATAAAGTGTCTGTCCAAGTTGGTCATATTGAGAGGCTGAATCCCGCACTGTTGCCGCTTAAAAATTTTGAATTGAATCCAAAATTCATCGAGGTTCAGAGGCTTGCTCCTTATACTACCAGAGGTACGGATGTTCCTGTTGTGCTCGATTTAATGATTCATGATATAGACATAATTTTATCTTTCGTACGGTCACCAGTTCATAATATCAGAGCTACTGGCGTCTCCATCATCACAGATTCGGTGGATATCGCACATGCTAGAATTCGATTTAAAAACGGAACGGTAGCCAGCATGTTTTCAAGCAGAATTGCAAAAGATAAAGTCAGGAAAGCAAAGGTGTTCGAAAAAAATATGTATGTAACGATCGATTTTCTCCTTGGATTAACCGAGGTTTACAGGGTGCTTGATGCAAAAGAAGATGATCCCGAAGCTTTGATGTCCGCGCCCTTGGATGAAAATGATTTAAGCAAACAGATAGTTTACGAGAAGCCTGCAGTTCCTAAGGCTGATGCCCTGAATCTTGAGCTCGAGAACTTTGCAAACGTAATCCGGGGGACAGAAAAGCCTATTGTAGATGGAAGTGCGGGGCTGGAAGCTCTGGATGTTGCTACGCAAATTCATGACCTTATTATAGAGGATTTACACTGATGGATATCCGCGATTTCTTTTTTCGGTTCAGAAGCTTTACACCTATTCCCATTGCGCTGACTATCATCTACTTTGCGCAGCCTGAGATAACACAAATTATCCCAGGAACAGGATTACTTTTAATCGGTGAATTCATCAGAATCTGGGCGGTTAGCCATGCCGGCGGCGCCACACGAACCCGAGATGTTGGCGCCCCTTATTTATGCACGTCCGGCCCATACAGCAGGGTTAGAAATCCGCTTTATATAGGGAATCTCATGATTTTTGCAGGGATTGTTCTGATTGCCGGCTCACCCAATCTTCCTGTGATGCTTGGAGTAACTGTTACATTTTTTATTGTTCAGTATTCCCTGATTGTTTCCTTGGAAGAAGAAACCTTGGTAAATCTTTTTGGTGAAGATTATGAAACGTACAGGAAAAACGTACGCGCTCTTCTTCCAAGGCTTTCTGCTTGGAAAGATGCAGAGCCCAGAGAACCATTGCCGCTGGGCGAAACTCTTATCACGGAAAAGCGAACACTACAGAACATCGTCATAATATTGATGTTCATTACCTTGCGGGCATATTTTTCCTGATTCTAATAAACAGGGACTAATTATGAGTGCCCCCACCTTTTTTCTTGTCGCAGGCGAAACATCAGGAGACATCCACGGCAGTAATTTAATTAAAGAAATGCTGCTTCAATCTCCAAACGCTTCATTCCTGGGGCACGGCGGAAACAACATGTCTGAAGCCGGAATGACTGTGTTGGAACACACGGATGACTTGTCTGTCGTTGGTTTTACGGAGGTAATAAAACACCTGCCGTATTTCACCAAAGTTATGGGCGAAACACTGGGTGCCATTCGAGAAGCGAAACCATCCAGAATTATTCTTATTGATTATCCCGGCTTTAATCTGCGTTTGGCAAAAAACATTCACGGCCTTGGAATCCCCATCACATATTTCATCATGCCTCAAGTTTGGGCGTGGAAAGAATCCAGAGTCAAAGCTCTGAGAAAATATATTGATCAGGCAATTTGCATTTTCCCTTTTGAACAAGAATGGTTTGAATCCCGCGGTGTACCTGCGTTTTTCGTTGGACATCCGTTTGCAGAATCTGCGATGAACGGTAATAATTCCGACACATTTTACTCTAAGCACCATTTTGAAAAAGAACGCCCGATTTTAACATTACTCCCTGGGAGTAGACAGCAAGAAGTCGAAAGGCATCTTCCGATTTTTATTGATACGTACCGTATGCTAAAGATCGATTTGCCTGAATTACAGTGTGTATTGGGAAAAGCGCCCGGGATTTCAATCGAACAAATCCCGGATGATGTAAGAATTGAAGATGAGAATGTTCAATCCGCCATTGAATGCGGAACCGCCGCCCTTGCCGCTTCCGGAACGGTTACTTTAGAATGCGCAGTTTTAGATACACCGGCCGTCGTTTCTTACAGGCTCTCCGCTCTTTCATATCAGTTTATCAAGCGGATCTCTAAAGTTCCGTATGTATCTATAGTAAACCTAATCGCCGGCAGAGAAATAGTCCCTGAATATCTTCAATCAAGTATGACAGCAGCCAATCTTTCAAAGGCTGTACTTCCTTTGCTTTCAAAATCGAATGAAAGAAAAACCATGATATTGGGTTACGAGGAAGTCCGAAGAACTCTTGGGCTGCCCGGCGTCTATCAGCGGGCTGCCGAGGCAATCCTGTCAAAAACAATTCACACATCATGAAAAAGAATTTCATCTTTTGGCTGGGTATTATGCTCGGGAAACCTATTTTAAAGTTCCTGTACAATACCAACCGCTGGAACGTGGGAGGCGAACATTATATTACTGACACACTTTCATCCGGGAAGTCCGTTATCGTAGCGTGCTGGCACGATTGCCTACTGATTCCTTTTATGCATCTTTCGGGGAAAAACCATTTCGGGATTGCGGGAACTCACGGGGATGCTGAAATCATTTCTCGGATTGGAGAAAAACTCGGATGGCAGGTGTTAAGAGGCTCGAGCACAGAACGCGGCAAGGAGGTCTATGACGAACTCTTGGATGTGTTAAAACAACCCGGAAATCTTGTTGCCATCACACCTGACGGACCAAAAGGTCCGGCGAAAGTCCCAAAGGCAGGTGCAATACGAGCCGCGCAAAAAACAGGCGCTCTTATCATACCAATGTCGGGCAGATCCACCAAAAGCTGGGGATTTACAAATTGGGATACTTTTCTAGTGGCGAAGCCGTTCGGGACCATTGAGGTGGTTTACGGTGAGCCCATTGATTTTAAGCTGGATGATCCTTTTGAAGACTGCGCAAACAAATTAACGGAAGCGCTCAACTGCCTGGAAAAGGCGGCAATCGAAAATGTTGAGAGCCATACTGCATAGACCACTTAAAATCTTTTTATTCCCCCTTGCGCTGTTTTATCGTGCTATGATTTTCTGGAGGAATTGGTTTTACAATATTGGATTTTTTGTGTCCCAAAAGTTGTCCTGCAAAATTATCAGCATAGGAAATATATCCGTGGGCGGAACAGGAAAAACACCTGCAGTAATTTTTTTAGCAAGACTTCTTGAAAGCCGGGGGAAGCGCACTGCAGTTTTAACTCGCGGCTACGGGAGAAAATCAAAGGGAACTGTGTTGGTTTCCGATGGGAAGGGAAACTTTGCATCTGTTTCTGACGCGGGAGATGAGCCGGTTTTTATGGCAAATAAAATAAACCAAATTCCAATTGTTGCTGATGAAAACAGGGTGCGGGGCGGTACGTATTTAATCGAGAATTTTAACCCGGACATTATCATACTGGATGACGGATTTCAACACCGGGCTATCGAGAGAGATTTGGATATTGTCCTTATCAATTCCCAATCGAAAAATTCTGATAGCAATTTATTACCCTATGGTCTGCTTCGCGAACCTAAAAGCCAGTTGAAGCGCGCAGATATCATATTCCTGACAAAGACTAACCTTGGAGAAACAGTATCACCGCTTACTCATACTGACTTGGAAATGTTTAAGAGCATCATGGTCCCGGAAAAAACAATATCAGACACTGCCGGCAATGATAATCCTCTGGAATCTCTTTCCGGGAAAAATGTATTTGCCTTATCAGGGATAGGTGATCCGGGTAGTTTTCATTCAGTCATTGCAAATACAGGAGCAAAAATTGTCGGAGAAGAAATAAAACCGGACCATTATCAGTATTTAGAAGATGATTTAATTATAATTCAACAACAGGCGAGCGCATTATCAGCGGAATGTATTGTTACCACCGAAAAAGATTTGGTTAAGATAAAAAAATTCGAGGTTGGAGAAATTCCGATTTTTGCTGTCGGCATTGCATTTCAGCCTCAAGAAACAGGTCTAAAGAAACTTCTTCAGATCCTCGAGCTTTAGTAGCGCTACAACTGCGCCATTCCCCAAGCGAACATTACACCTACAAAGGTCAGTAGCAGCGGCCAGCCTCTGTTTACCATTTGACGGGCGCTTGGATCTTCAAACACATGGACCTGAAATTCATGCGCTGTTGTTGCGCCTCTTTCATCAATTGCCGTTATAATGATATCGTTCGGACCGCGCTGGGATGGACGTGGCTTCCAGCGGAATAATCCGGTCTTCCTGTTAAAAACGGAATACTTCGGAAGTTTGATTGCTCTAAACTGAATCCTGTCACTGTTTAAATCCTCCGCCATTACTTTATACCGGAATTCATGTCCGGTAAGGGCAACGGGTTTGGGAGTTGATATAATGGATGGATTAATGTTTACGAAAATATTATTATCCTGCACATCTTCTGTATATCCGTCTTCCACCTTCACAGAAAAATAATTGTTGTTAATTTGTGCTGTTTTTGGAATCCAAACGATTTTTCCCTTATCGCTGAGCTGCATTCCTTGGGGGCCCTTAATCAGAGAATATTTTAGTTCAGAATCAGAATTTTTATCATCAACACGAATTTCATATTTGTATACTTCTTCCACCATTCCGGATGCAGGAGCGTTGGATACAATAACCGGAGGATAATTAACGTACACATCATATATCTGCTCATCTCTGGTGTAGCCATCAGAAACGATCACTTTTACGGGATGGGTGTCAAATTGATCTTTTCCCGGAGTCCATTTCAGCATGCCGGAATATTCATCCACAACCATGGCATCTGGAAAATCGACTAGCGTATACCTATAGGGGCTCAGTCTTTCTACGAACACCCTTGGCGGCTTCCCCTTGCTTCCTTGGAAAAATTCCCATAAAACATCCCTGATGGATACAGTCCGCTCATCTAATGTCTCAAGAATAACGATCAGCCGTTCATTCTCATAAAATATTGAGTGAACATATTTTTTCAAATTCAGGCGGGCGAAATCCTCTTCTCCCATATGCTCAGGATCAATTAAATACACAGCCTCCGCAGTTTCCCAATCGCGAATGTAGCGGTCAATATTCTCTTTGTAAATATCATCTGAAATATTAATCGCATAAATCCTGGCCCGCTGTACATCATTCAGCCTAACAGGATCTGTGTATGGCAAAAGCGATCCTTTGTTTTGATCGGAAATGAGAATGGGGTATTCATACGGCGTATCCATTTCCCCAATCATCGGCGGCAGTGATACAATACGAACCGGCGCATTCACAAAAAAGTCCGATTCAATAATTCTCGTTACTCTTCCATCTGTCACTTCAATCTTGAGATGTGAAAAGTCGATATTGGAAGCATTCGGCTCCCAGTGAATTCTTGCTGTATACGGATCCATCCGCATCCCTTCCGGCATTTCTACCGCTGTGAATATAAGCTTATCATCAGCATTGGGATCCTGAGCAACAATTTCAAAATCAAAATCTTCGCCAAGGTTAATCACATTCATCTCCGGAAGAGTTTTTTCAATAATTGGCGGATGATTGACAAATAAATCTACCCATTGAGTGTCCCTTGCCATTCCATGATTAGCTACCACAAAATAAGATTGGGTGTCAATTTGTGTTGCCGTAGGAATCCACTCGATTTGCCCATCTTTGGAAATGGTCATACCCTCAGGCGGATCAATCAATTCATAGCCAACTTTATATTCCAAATCCGGACGCCATACCTCCACTTTATAAGCGTAAGGCTCATCAACCGGAATTACATTTTCAGATTGGGATAGAATTTTTATTCCCGCGCGGGCAAACAGCCTGAATTCCTGAAGCGCACGGTCAAATCCATCAGAAACATTGATTCGAACATCATAAACTTCCACATGTGTACTGTCGGTTTTCCATCTGATTGTATTTGTGCCGTCAATCAGCATTCCTTCCGGTTTTACTTCCAACTCATAGCGCAATTCCGCATCGCTATTTCTGTCCTGCACCAGTGGTTTATATACAAACTCCGAATTTGCGATAAACTCCGTTCGCGAAGGTTCGCTTAAAAACGCGGGCAAATCATTGACATAAATCCACAGCCTTTCATCATAACCTTCTAAATCCGGAATCATTTGGTAGGTCAATAGTGTATCCTTATCGGAAGTTTCCAGCTTTACATTTTCTCCGACCTTCATTTCCACATGATACGATATGTGATACGCACCGAGCTGTGTTTCATCCGGAATCCACCTAATGGATTTGGACTCGTAATGAAAAAACATTCCTTTCGGCGGCGGTTCGAGCCAGCGGAAGCTGTAAAACCGCATTGCCTCATCCTCCGGAATGGTGTAAGCAAAAGATTGATTCACCGGTAAAACATGCCTGGGAAGCACACCTGCGGGAAGCGGCTGCCCCATCGATTCCATCGGCTTTGGTACTCGGGGTAAATCTAAAATCATCTCAGGATTTAGCTCCGGATACATATCCAGCATATCTTCCTGATCCCTTATGTCCAGTTCTGTAATCCCCGGAGGCGGGGGAGTTAGGTCCGGCGACTTGCCGATATCCGTAATAAAAACTGACGTTTGTCTTCCGTTCCAGCCGGCTGCAACAATTGATCCGGTGTATTTCCCACCCGATACAATTGGAAGAGAGGTAAATACTTGCGTGTCTTCGTCTTCCGCCTCAAGAGTGAAATATTCTACAGGGCTAATCAGTCCGGCATCGGTGCCGTAAGCAAGAGAAAGAATATTCATTTCACCGGATACAAGCAGCAAATCGCTGAAACCGTCATGATTAAAATCGCTAACATTCATATCAGACATCGGTCCACCATCCACAGGAAGTACAGCAATTGAAACCAGACCTAGTGATACCGTAAGCCCAATGACATGACCGCTTTGAAAAGGCAGTAGAACATCCTGAAATCCGTCAGCGTCCCAATCGGTTCTTGAAATCCTGAACGGTAAAAATCCATCTATGCCCTGAATTTCCTGCTCAACCAAATCTCCTGTTAAAAATTCACCGCCTACATTGAAAAATGGCTGTACTCTAAGCGTGTTACCTTCCGGCGTAAATGCGAGCAATTCGTCAAATCCATCACGGTCAATATCAATAGATGCTGCATATACAAACCCGATTCCGGATTCCAGCCCTTCCGGCCTTAATTCCTGTAGCACACGCAATGATCCATCCTCCGAAATATCCAATATGTTAATTCCTCGAACCGGACTTCCGAGCGAGATGGCGATTTCTTCATCGCTGTCTCCATCTACATTAACCAGATCAAGATTGTGGCAGCGAAGAAACTTTTTCCCGGTCGATAAATTCAAAGTTCCGCCTGGATTCTCCTCAAATCCATCTTCATCCCAGGAATAATAAAAAATTATCGGCTGAAGAATTTCTTCTTCTTCAACATCAGAAACATTTAACACTGTTACCAGCTCCGGGATGCCATCTCCGTTTAGGTCTCCAACCTTTACGCCCACAAAGCTTCCTAACAGCCCTTCTGGAGTTTCCAATTCCCAGTTCAGGCGCTGATATCCATCCTCATCCATTTCATAATAGCGGACAACTGAAACCTCTGATTCATCAATGGTGCCAGTTTCAATTGTAACAAATTCGTGGAGCTTGTCCTGATCAAGATCAAAGGTGCCGTCCATGTAAATAATTTTTAATTCCTGCGGAAATGCTGCTGACATGAGAACAGCCACAATAATTGTTATATTTCGAATGGGTAATATCATGAGTCCGAAATCTCTGAATTTTCAGAGGTTGTTCTGCGTTCCAGCCGTACTGCGGGTATCACTTTGGTACGAATTGAATCTTGATCTGAATGAATCATATTTGACATCATTATTGCAGGATAAAATTCTTCCGAAAAATTAAATTCTGCCACTGTTGTTGCGGATCCGTCATCTCGGAATCTAACGGTTCCTGAAATGTTTTGTAAACTTCCGTCATAGAAAAATATTCTCATTACATGATCGGGCCTTGAAGGGGCAACAACTTCAATCCACTGCGTAAAGGATTGCTTTTGTAAATCCGTGTCCGCAGTATGAAACACTATAGATTGTTCCAGTGAATCCATAATTATATCCTGCTTAAAACCCTGGAATAAATATTCCGGGTAAGCGCTAAGCTGATAATCCCAATCTCCCGGATAAAATGTCTGCGGGAGTGAATCTAAGGCAGGATTAAGGGCAGCAGAAAGCACATTTGAATTAAGATCATGAATAAGTGTCAGGGTTACCAGTGCATTATTCGCCTTTGCAGAAGACTCATATAAGAATGAAATTTCATCTTCAATAGGAAGTGCAGCAATATTGGTGGAAATGGAGTGGTGCAGACCGCTGCGGCCTGGAAGTATCTCTGTTGACAAGATATAGGAAGGAACACCTGTAAAATCATAGGCAGTGGAATCATATTGATCTGTTCTTACCGCAACCGAAAACATCCGCTTTTCAAACTGCGGATATATAACAGGCGGCAGGTCGGACCCAGCGGAATCAATGACAACAATACCCCACGTGCTGTCACCAGCGGCCAACATAGGCACAATTTGATGGCGGTCTCCAAACTCGTCAGTATCTTCAAGTAGAAATTCTCGGATTCGCACTTGGTATGCATATGAAATAATATGGTGTCCAATATCTTGTTCCGAAGGAATCCACTGAATCGATCCTGATAAAGGATCAAAATATGAAGATTGCGGAGGGCGCCTTGTCCATCGAAAACTATAAAAACCTGCGGATGAATCAGGGGAAACTGAGATTGAAATGGTATCGCCTACGGAAATAGTATCAATAAATGCCAAATCCACTGAATCGGGGAAGCCGCTTTCAAAGAGCAGCATAAAATCCGGATCTAGCAATCCGGCGCTGATCTGCTTTGCAAAAAGGGTATTAATTCCCTCAGACGTAGCAGAATCTGGTAGGGTAAAGAGCCCCTCCCGACTGATGTCAGATAGTGAAAATGATAGTATGGAATCCACTACTGAAAGGGCATAAACATGATCATTTTCAAATGGCATCAGTACATCAGCAAAACCGTCTCCCGATAGGTCGCGAGATAAAATCAGATTTGATAAGATCGGCGATGGAGGAACGCCAAACTTCCCGGAATATGCCGGTTGGTCCCATGAGTTTTCTTGAAAAACATCGATCACAATAGAATCCGATTCGATCGAAAATACCGCAAGAAGGAGGTCATGTCTTGGCCCAAACCATTCACACATTATTTTACCAAGTCCGTTGTGCATTGAAATTGTTTCAATTTTGTGCATCAATGCAAAGCCGCTGTCATCTTTTCCCGGTTTATATAGCATAACATTTCTGGATGGACTGTTAGCGGCAACAGCAGCTAGGTTGAGAGTTTCTGAAAATGCAATGTGCCCCGGCCGAAAGCGGTCGCCATTCACATTGCCAGACACCAATGGTATAGGTACGTTCGAAAAACTTGAATCTGACCAAAGGAATCCATTCAAGAGTGTGGATATCGCTTCATTATCTGATGATGCTGTTGTGCCGCTAAAAACCAATAATTGCGCTGAGGAATCTGTAGCGTTCACCAATTCAGAATGATGTATCAAAAATGGGAGATCATCAAATGATTTTGACCAAACCTTGTTATGCCCAAAATCATTTGCCATTTCTACGTATTGTATGCTTGTATCGTTGATCAATATAAATTCACCAAAACCATCTCTATCTAAATCGTAGCCTGGTATAACATAAGTGCTGCCCGGAAACAAACGTATAGCTGTCAGAACAAATATGATTGCCGGATAAATCCATACTTGAACGATTCCCTTCATTCCATTCATGTGCACTCGATATGTAATTCAAGGGATGTTGTCGCTGGCAGAAAGACTACCGTTATTACAAATCCCTTACCTCAGATTCTCAGTAAATATAGAGTGCACCCTCGGAATAATCAAAGCAAAAGGCCCTTATCGGTAAAAAGTATTATGCATAAATAGGGAAACCTTTTTTGACATTTGATATTCACGGCTATCATTCTAAATTGTAATTTCATTCAATATCAAATGACCAATATCCGAGCCAATATGCGAAGGGCAGTTCTTACTGTCTTACTTTTTCCGATTGTTGTACCTGCACAGGGAGATATATTCCCCGTGGAGGAATTCTACGGCGGAGGAATCGGCTACAGCGCAATGTACATGACGCTGGACTCTATCCCCGGAAGCAATAAAATGAAATCTTTGGGTTTGGATCCTGCCGAATTTAAAACTCCGTTTGTAATTCACGGCGGCGAAGGGTTTGCCCACATTGCCGGACGCTGGAGACTCGGCGGATATGCCGGAATGGGAAGCTCGGAAATAACGGATATTTTTGATGTATACCTCTATGTGAACAGGGATACCGTCAGCGGATATCAGGCTCCGCCAGCGGGATCAACGGGCGATTATGCAGTAGCATACGAAAGCCAATTCCCCAAGCCTTCCATCAGGGCCAGATTTTCGTTTTTGCTGGGAGCAATAACCATGGAATATGTAGTTCCCGTGTATCGCGATCTGGAGATTACTGCCGGTGCGCTAATGGGCATAGGAAGGGTCAATTTATCATTTGACCAATTTGCAGGTAATCCCGAATGGAATGATCTTTTTTCTAACAATATGTACGGCGAAGTAACAAACGGAACAATTTATTATCCCGTAGACACCACCGGCACAACACTGCAATCAGCAATAGATACTCTTCAAGGGCAATACCTGATGCCCGTAAATGTTAGCCACAGCATGACGAATTTGACTGGTACATTTTTCAACTTTCAGCCATATGTCGCTGTGAAGTGGCAATTCTTAGATAGAATGGGACTTCGAATCAGTGCCGGGTTCAACAAAGGAACGATAGCTAAAAGCGGCTGGGTTCTGAACGATCATTATCCAATAGATGATTCTCCAAAATCGGCGATACAGGGAGTTACTATTCGGGCAATGGTATATTTTGGATTGTAGCTGAACATCGGTCAATTACCCGTGGTTCTTTTTTATGCGTTACTCTAAATCAGCAATGCGCAGCAATCGATTTATCACTCTTTTTGCAGGAATACTGATAACCTTATTTATTGCGCTACCGTTCGTACAGAAACATTTCTTTTCTGCGCAAAACTCTTACAGCATCATTGAAAACAAAATGCGTACCATGAACCAGATATTATACCATGTGAATGAGCTGTATTTTGAAGATATAAATATGGAAAAACTAATGGATGGTGCTTTTTCCGGAATTATGAAGGAGCTCGATCCTCACTCCATTTACATCCCTGCGAAAAAGCAAAAAGATGTGGATGAGCTTTTCAGGGGCAAGTTCCAGGGAATCGGTATCGAATTCGATATTTTAAACGGATACATCACTGTTATTTCCCCCGTTGCGGATAGTCCGTCTGAAAGGGCCGGCCTTCTTCCCGGC